>NZ_JARWOV010000115.1 GCF_029868855.1 Nocardia carnea
CGCCTGCGCAGCCGCGAGCGCGCCCATCAGCCCGGCTCGCGATATTCCGCGCATCGATGCGGCCGCACAGCCGATGGCCGAGCATACGACGACGAGAAGCAGCGAGCCCGCTTCGGACGGAATCGCTCCGCCGCCGGCACCTCGCTGATCATCGTCCGCGGTAACGACGACCAGAACCAGAACAACAACGAAAACGGGGGAAACCCGAGCCCGGAGGACAAGGCGTACCAGGAAGGCTACGACGAGGGCTACGACCAGGGGCTCGAGGACGGCCGCAACCAGGACGACGACCAGAACGGGCAGGGCTCCGGCCGAGGCGGAGGTCAGGGCGATGGCCAGGGCAGCGGCTCGGGCAGCGGGCAGGGCGGTGACCGAGGCGGCGGCCAGGGGCAAGGCGAAGGACAAGGTCAGGGGCAGGGGCAGGGGGAAGGACAGGGTCACGGACAAGGCCAGGGCTCCGGAGAGCAGAGCGGCGGCCAGGGCGGGGGCGACGGCGGTGGGCAAACCCCCGAGGTGCCGAGTCACGATCAGGCCGAATACGGTTCCGGCGCAGCGACACCCACGCCCCAATCCACCGGCGGGTCCGGCGGAACCGGCGGGGAAACCCCGCCGACGGTCCCCTCGGTACCGGCCGCGGATACCCCGGGCGAGAGCGTGCCCGGCGAGAGCACCCCGGTGACCGGCACCACCATGCCGAAGAATCCCACGGCCGCCGATATCCTCGCCAAGCTCACCGGTATCCCGAAGTCGCTGCTGCCCGACGCGCTGAAGAATATTCCGATCACCGGCAAGGACGGCAAACCACCCACCCTCGCCGACGCGCTGTCGAAGATCACCGGAATCCCCCTCGACCAGATGCCGCCGGAACTGCACGACACTCCGCTCGAATCGCTGTACGAGCAGGATTCACCCTACGGCGCCGTCGAGAGCCTGTTCGGGGCATTCGGTGAGGACATCACACCGGCCGGCGATACCGAGGGAAAGACCGACCCGGAATCGACGATATCCGCGCTGCTCGGCGGTACACCGGAAACGTCGGGAACCGGTTCGGTACCCGGGCAGGAGCAGAACATCTTCGACCGGCTCACGAATATGCTCACCCAGGGCATCCAGGCCTTCACCCAGACCGGAGGCACGCTGCCCGGGCTGGATCAGCTACAGCACATGCTCGACCCGAGTGCGTTGCAGCAGCATCTGGAGCAACTTCTGGACCCCGCGAAATCTCTCGAACCGGCCGCGGGACTCGGCGGTGGCGGGGCCGGTGGCGGCGCGGGTGTCCCGGTAGCGGAATCCGAACCGCTGGCACCGTATCCGGGTACGAAACCCAGTCCGTTCCCCCGCGCCTCGGTCGCCGGTCCGGGTCTGGATCCGGCCGGCTACTCGGGTATCTCGGCTGCCGCCGGTTCACCGGGCGGTTCGCCCGGTATGCCGATGATGGGCGCGCCGGCCGCGGGTACGGGTTCCGCGGGTAATCCCGGGCAGAACAACGGTCACACCCCGGCCGAGTTCCTGGTGTCGCGGGAGAACCTGGACGAAGTCTTCGACGAATCGCCGGCCAAGGTACGGCCGGTGATCGAACAGTGAATCCCACCTGGGCACTGACCGATCTCGAATTCGTCCTGCTGTGTGAGGAACACGGCTGCACCGAACTCCCGGTTCCGTTCACCTTCACCAGCCGAACCTGGCTGGCCGCGGATTATCGGGCGGAGCGGGCGAGAACCCTGCGCGAGCTGCGGGACCGTGACGATGCCGAGCTGGCCGTGCTGGCCGATGCCCTCACCCGTCCGGATGTCACCGTGGTCGCGCAGGCCTGGGATGAACAAGAGCCGGAGAAGCCGGAGGGATGGACCCGCGTCCATGCCGTCCGGCAACGGGCACGGGGTTTCGTGATCACCCAGCGCCCCGGCGAAACGGTCTGGCACAGCGGCGGTTTCGACGTGACCGCCTGCGACCCGCATGCTCTCGCCGAGGCCGTCCTCGACCTGCTGCCGCCCGCGAAGGCCGGGCGGATGCGCCAGATCACCCTGATCGATCCCGAGACGCAACCGGACGCCCGGCCGTTCGTCCCGCTGATCAGCGATGACGACGAACCCGAGGACGACGAGGCATACCGCAGTGAGGCCTATCTGAATACGCCCGCCACCGCGACCGGTTTGGTCCGGGTTTTCCAGGGCCGGTCGATGTTCGGGCCGCGCGGCCGGGTCGACATGGGGCTGCGCTGGCGGGATATGCCCGGCGACGGACGTTATGTCACTTCGCTTTCCGCGGAAGTGCCCGTGGCGACCGGGATGGGTACCAAGGGGATGATCGAATGGGTCCAGGAGCAGGTTGCCGAAGTGCTGCTGCGGTTGGACCGGAATCTCGAACACGAGGAATGAACTCGCAGGTGGCCGCCCGGAAACAATAGAGGTCACCATGTTTCGGCGGTTCTTTCCCGAAGAGCGGACGGCAGGCATCAATTCCCGATACGATGCGCGCGCATCGATGCAGTTCCACCGTGGCGAACCGCGCGGCATCGGCGTGATCGTCCGGATGTAGACGATCCGGATATCTGTGTACGACAGCTGTTCCCCTCCCGCATGTCATCGAGCACAGAAGGAACGATGTTCAGGATATTGATCATCAGCGCGGCAGCGTCCGCACTCCTGTTCGGCGGCTCCCCGGCCGCCTGGGCGCATCCCCATTCCGGCGCCAACCGGCCCGGTGCCCCGGGTACCGCCGGCCTGCAGAACCCAGCCGGCAAGGACGACTCCGTCGCCCAGCTACCCTTCACCGATCGAGAATTCCTCCGGGCCAGCGCCTTCGACGACGAGCCGCGCCCGGTGCAGGACGGGGCCATCGCCCTCGCCCGCGCACAATGTGAATACCTCGACGAATCCGGTAACACCGCGGCGAATCGCACCTACCTCGCCGAGGAGTCCCGCCCCTACGTGGAGTATCCCTATCTCTTCCTACAGGCCGCGATCGGTTCCTACTGCCCACGGCATTCCGCCGGTATCTGAACCGATGCCGCTGCGGCGAAATCGCAGCCGGGCCGCAACCCGAAAACGGCGGCGCCCCACCACTTCGGTGGGGCGCCGCCGTTGCCGGATTCAGTGCTTGCGGCGTGACTTCGGGCCCTTGCCCTGTTTGGTCTGCGCACGCGCCGCCTCACGACGCTCACGGCGCGTCCCCTGCGTCCGGTCCTCGGATTCGGACCCGTATTCCTCGGCGTCGCTGTGCACCGCCGTGGCGCCACCTTCGGCGGGGCCCGAATAGCTCAGTCCGCGCGGACCCGACTGATCGATACCGCGGGCCCGCAGCGCGGGCGGAGCACCGTTGATGATCGGCAGCTTCTCCGTCGGATACTGGCTCTCCGGCGGCAAGGGCTGGGCACCGGCCAGCGCGCCCACCGGCGACCGGAGACCGCCGTCGACCTGCACGCCCTCGGGCTGCGGCTGCTGGACCTCGACCTGGACGTTGAACAGGATGCCGACAGCGTCCTCTTTCAACCCTTCCAGCATGTTCGCGAACATATCGAAGCCCTCGCGCTGGTATTCCACCAGCGGATCGCGCTGCGCCATGGCGCGCAGGCCGATGCCTTCTTTCAGATAGTCCATCTCGTAGAGATGCTCGCGCCATTTACGATCCAGCACCGACAACAGCACCTGGCGTTCCAGTGTGCGCATACTGCCCTCGCCGGCCAGCCCGTCGATCTCGGCTTCGCGCTGCGCATAAGCGGCGTGCGCATCGTCGAGCAAGGTATCGAGCAGTTCTTCGCGGGTCAGTTCCCCGGCCTCCCCGACCTCGGTCTCGCCGGTGAGATCCTGATGTTTCAGGCTTACCGGGTACAGGGTTTTCAACGCTCCCCACAGCTTGTCCAGATCCCAGTCCTCCACATAGCCCTCGGAGGTGGCGCCGTTGACGTAGGCGGTGATCACATCGGTGATCATGCTCTGGACCTGGCCCTCCATATCCTCGCCGCGCAGGATACGGTTGCGCTCGCTGTAGATGACGGTGCGCTGCTGGTTCATCACCTCGTCGTACTTGAGCACGTTCTTGCGGATCTCGAAGTTCTGCTGCTCGACCTGCGTCTGCGCGCTCTTGATGGCCTTGGAGACCATCTTCGCCTCGATCGGCACATCGTCGGGCAGGTTGAGCCGGGTCATGATCGATTCGAGCGCCGCGCCGTTGAACCGCCGCATCAACTCG
The DNA here is from genome assembly GCF_029868855.1 of Nocardia carnea. Classification (GTDB taxonomy): domain Bacteria; phylum Actinomycetota; class Actinomycetes; order Mycobacteriales; family Mycobacteriaceae; genus Nocardia; species Nocardia carnea_A. The sequence continues at coordinate 4,192 of NZ_JARWOV010000115.1, forward strand.
TCGCCGAGCGACAGGTAGAACCGGGACTCGCCCGGGTCGCCCTGGCGGCCCGACCGGCCGCGCAGCTGGTTGTCGATACGCCGGGAGTCGTGACGTTCGGTGCCGAGCACGTACAGACCGCCGGCGTCCTTCACCGCCTCGGCGTCCTCGGCGACCTGCTTCTTGACCTTCTCCAGGGCATGGAACCAGTTGGCCTGGTATTCCTCGGGCGTGTTCACCGGGTCCAGCCCCTGCTGGCGCAGCAGGGTGTCGGTGATGATGTCCGGGTTGCCGCCGAGCACGATATCGGTACCGCGACCGGCCATATTGGTCGCGACGGTGACCGTTCCGGGCCGTCCGGCCTCGGCGATGATCTGCGCTTCCTTCTCGTGGAACTTCGCATTGAGCACGTTGTGCGGTACGCCGCGCTTGGTGAGCTGTTTGGACAGGTACTCGGAACGGTCCACGCTGGTGGTACCGATCAGCACCGGCTGCCCGGCCTCGTACCGTTCGACCACATCGTCGACCACGGCGTTGAACTTCGCCTCTTCGGTCTTGTAGATGAGGTCGGCCTGGTCGACGCGCACCATCGGCCGGTTGGTCGGGATCGGGATGACCCCGAGATCGTAGATCTGGTGCAGTTCGGCCGCCTCGGTTTCGGCGGTACCGGTCATCCCGGACAGCTTGTCGTAGAGACGGAAGTAGTTCTGCAGGGTGATCGTGGCCAGGGTCTGGTTCTCCGGTTGGATCTCGACCTCTTCCTTGGCCTCGATCGCCTGGTGCATACCCTCGTTGTAGCGACGGCCGACCAGGATACGTCCGGTGAACTCGTCGACGATGATCACTTCACCGTCGCGGACGATGTAGTCCTTGTCGCGGGTGTAGAGCTCCTTGGCCTTGATGGCGTTGTTCAGATAGCTCACCAGCGGCGAGTTCGCCGCCTCGTAGAGATTGTCGATACCGAGCTGGTCCTCGACGAACTCCACCCCGGCCTCGTGCACACCGATGGTGCGTTTCTTGATATCGACCTCGTAGTGCAGATCCTTTTTCAGCAACGGCGCAATTCGGGCAAATTCCGCATACCACTTACTGGAGGCATCGGCGGGGCCCGAGATGATGAGCGGCGTACGGGCCTCGTCGATCAGAATGGAGTCGACCTCGTCGACCACGGCGAAATTGTGGCCGCGCTGGACGAGATCGTCCAGCGAATGGGTCATATTGTCGCGTAGATAGTCGAAGCCGAATTCGTTGTTGGTGCCGTAGGTGATATCGGCGTTGTAGGCCTCGCGCCGCTGCGCAGGCGTCATCCCGGCGAGGATCGCGCCCACCTCGAGACCGAGGAAACGGTGTACCCGGCCCATCCATTCGGAGTCGCGTTTGGCCAGGTAGTCGTTGGTGGTGACGATATGCACGCCGTCACCGCTGATCGCGTTCAGATACGCGGGCAGTACCGAGGTGAGGGTTTTACCCTCACCGGTCTTCATTTCCGCGATATTGCCCAGGTGCAGGGCCGCGCCGCCCATCATCTGCACCTTGTAGTGCTTCTGCTGCAGTACCCGCCACGAGGCCTCACGGGCCACCGCGAAGGCCTCGAGCAGCAGGTCGTCGAGGGTTTCACCGTCGGCGTAGCGTTCCCGGAACTCGTCGGTTTTCGCCCGTAGCTCGGCGTCGGTGAGCGAGGAGAAATCGTCCTCGAGCCGGATCACCTCGTCGGCGAGATGGGAGAGACGCTTGACCATGCGACCCTCACCAAAACGTAGCAACCTCGTCAGTGTCAGCGCAGGCACGAGTCTCGTCAGTCCTCTGGGTCGGTTTCGGCTCCGATGTTCACGGCTGCACTCCGCCCGGCGGTGGTAACCGTCCTTACCGGCGTGCGTAGGTTGGCCGCAGCTTGCTTCATGGTAATGCGGCTCCCATGGTAGGCGTCGCCGCGGACCCGGCCACCGCGCCTTCGTCACATTTACGCCGACCGCGACCCGCGGCAGCTATACCACCGCGAACTATCGCGCAAGCCGGCGAATCGCGTATCGGAAAATCCACACAATGGTGCGGGAACGACTGCGGACTGGTCACAATGGAGTCCGGATTCCGGACTCCGAAGGGCAGACACCAGCGTGATAGCCAGGCTGACACCGCAGGACGCCGACTTCTTCCGGCTGGAATCGACCACGCACCCGGTACACATCGGATCACTGATCGTCCTGGACAACACCACCGGCGACGATCGTCCGCTGGACTACCCGGCATTGGTCGATCTGGTCGAAGCACGCCTGCCCCTGGCTCCCCGGTACCGGCGCAAGGTCCGGCAGGTCCCGCTGTCGCTGGGGCGGCCGGTCTGGGTCGAGGACAGCCGCTTCGACATCACCTATCACATCCGCCGGTCGGCACTGCCCTCACCGGGCAGCGACGACCAGCTGCACGAACTGGTCGCCCGGCTGGGCTCCCGGCCGCTGGACCCGTCCCGGCCGCTCTGGGAGATGTACCTGATCGAGGGCCTGTCCGGTGGGCGCTGCGCCATCTATACGAAGTCCCATGCGGCCCTGGTGGACGGTGTCGCCGCCCTGGAGATCGGGCATGTCGTCGCCGACACCGCCGAATCCCCGCGCGAGATCGCCGACGATCTGTGGCAGCCGGGCCGCGAACCGAGCGATACCGATCTGCTGCTGGGCGCGCTGGGCAACCTCGTCGCGCAGCCGACCTCGGCGGTGGAGGTCCTGCGTGAGGCGGGAGCGAACGCGGCGGGCCTGATCGGTACGGCAGGCCGGACGCTGGACACCGTGGTGTCGGCGGTGCGGTCGGCGGCCAGCAGTACCCCGGACAGCCCGTTGAACGCCCGCACCTGCCGGCAGCGCCGGTTCACCGCCGCGGTGACCGACCTGGCCGATTACAAACGGATCCATCAGCAGGCCGGCTGCACCATCAACGATGTGGTACTGGCCGTGGTGACGGGTGCGTTGCGCAACTGGCTGCTGTCCCGGAACAAGGGCCTGACCGAATCGACCGTGCTGCGCGCGGTGGTGCCGATGTCGGGATACGGCGGCGAACCCCGAACCGGGCGCAGCCTGCCCAGTGAGATCACTCCACTGCTGATCTCGCTTCCGGTGGGCGAACCGAGCCCGGTGATGCGGCTGTCGCATATCGCCCACGCGACCTCGGAGGACGGCCGGCCGCGGCATGCGGTGCGCGCCCGCACCCTGGTACACCTCGCCGGCTTCGCTCCTGCCAGCCTGCACGCCATGAGTGTGCGGGCAGCGAGTACGTTCGCAGACCATACGTTCAATGTGGTGATCACCAACGCGCCGGGCCCGCAGACGCCGATGTTCGTCGGCGGGGCGCGGATGCTGGAGATGTACCCGGTTTCGCCGTTGCTGCGCAACCAGGCGACGAGTATCGGGATCACGTCCTATGACGGACGGGTCTGCTACGGACTCAACGCCGACCGCGAGGCAATGGCCGATATCGGTGTGCTGGCCGCGTCGGTGCCCGAATCGATGGAGGAGTTACTCGGTGCCTGCCTCTGACCGCAAGACCATGCGCGTGTACGTACCGGCGACGGTGTCGATGCTGCGGGACCTCGTGGACAAACGCGAACTGCACCCGGTGGGCGGGACCGCGTTCGCGCTCACCCCCGCCCTACGGGAGGCCTACGCGTCGGGCGACGACGAGGAGCTCGCGGAGGTCGCCATGGCGGAGGCGGCGCGGGCGTCGCTGCGGCTGCTGGCCGACGAGGTGCACAGTTCGTCGGCGCCGATGTACCGGCGCGCGGTGATCGCGGTCGACGTGACGGACGCGACCCTGCGGCCCGACCTCGACGATGCCGTCGTGAAGCTGGACGGCCCGATCGAATACAAGCGGGTCGGCTCGGTCCATATGGACCTGGCCGAAGCCGAATCCGCCGTGGCCGAGGCCGTGGACATCATCGACGCCGCGGATCTGGGCGACGAGGACGCGGAATTCGTGCTGGGTGACGCCGAGGACCACCAGCTGGCCTGGTACGCCACGCAGGAACTGCCCTTCCTGCTCGATCTGCTCTGACGATCGTCCGGTTCGCCGCGCTCTACCGGGTCTCGGACCCCGCCCGGTACGAGCGCCCGATAGTTGTGACGGCGCACGAACCCCGGACAACCTACGATGCCGTAACCTGTGGGCAGGCGGTCGCCGCAGGTGGCCACGAACGACAGAAGGACGACACGGCACCGATGTTTCTCGAGAATGTCCGCGAGTGGCTGGAAGCTCCGGCGGCCGAGGTCGCCGAACGCGGCGGACGGCTCAACGTCCTGCGCGGGGCGGTGGCCCGGGCGACCACCCCGCTGCTGCCCGACGACTATCTGCATCTGGCCAATCCGCTGTGGTCGGCCCGGGAACTCCGCGGCCGCGTAGTGGACGTTCGCAAGGAAACCACCGATTCGGCGACCCTGGTGATCAAACCCGGCTGGGGTTTCGATTTCCGGTACGAACCCGGCCAGTACATCGGTATCGGCATCCTGGTCGACGGTCGTTGGCATTGGCGGTCCTATTCGCTCACCAGCCCGCCGGACTGGAACGATCCGCGCTACGGCAAGAAGGTCATCGCCATCGCGGTGAAGGCGATGCCGGAGGGTTTCCTGTCCAGCCATCTGGTCAACGGCGTCACCCCCGGGACCGTGGTCCGGCTGGCGGCCCCGCAGGGTGCGTTCGTCCTGCCGTCACCGCCGCCGCCGAAGGTGCTCTTCCTCACCGCGGGTTCCGGGATCACGCCGGTCATGTCCATGCTGCGCGCCCTGGATCGCCGTGACTCGGTGACCGACGTGGTCCATATCCATTCGGCCCGGAGCGCCGAGGAGGTCATGTTCGCGGACGAGCTCGCCGACCTGCACCGGCGGCATCCGGGCTTCGTGTCGCATATCCATCTCACCGCGGACCAGGGCAAATTCGCCCCGGCCGCGCTCGACGAGCTGTACCCGGACTGGCGGGAACGACAGACCTGGGCATGCGGACCGCTGGGCATGCTCGACGAAATCGAGAAGCACTGGCGCGCGGCCGGCTTGGACGGCGCGCTGCATGTCGAGCGATTCGAGGTGGAACGGTCGGCGACCACCGAGGGCGGCACCGTCACCTTCGGGAAAACGGGTCGCACCGCAACAGTCGACGGCGCCACCACACTGCTGGAGGCCGGCGAATCCGCGGGTGTTCAGTTGCCGTTCGGCTGCCGGATGGGTATCTGCCAGACCTGTGTGGTCACCTTGACCTCGGGGCATGCCCGCGATCTGCGCAACGGCACCGAACGTTTCGAAGGTGAAAAGGTGCAGACGTGTATTTCGGCGGCGGCCGGGAACTGCACCCTCGACGTCTGACCGAACCACACCCTCGGTGAACACCGCGCCCAGGTACGCTCGGGGTGTACCGCAGGGGCACTTCCCGGAACCCGGGAAGATCACGGAATCACATACTCGATCCGAACCGTACCGCTCTCGGTTACGCATATCGCGCTTACAGAAGGGACGCCGGTGGCCATCACCGACATCAGAGCCTTTGCCCACCTCACGGCCGCGGATGTCGAGATGCTGGGTCAGGAACTCGACGGTATCCGGCAGTCGGTCGAACAGTCCCTGGGTGAACGCGATGCCCGCTACATCCGGCGCACCATCGCCGCCCAGCGCGGTCTGGAGTTCGCGGGGCGGGCCGTTCTTTTCGGCAGCCGGAACCGCTGGGCCTGGCTGGCCGGGACCGCGCTGCTCTCGGTTGCCAAGATCATCGAGAATATGGAACTGGCACACAACATCAGCCACGGCCAGTGGGATTGGATGAACGATCCCGAGATCCACTCCACGAATTGGGAGTGGGATATGACCGGCCCGTCGGCACAGTGGCGGCGCGCCCACAACTATTCGCACCACACCTACACCAATGTGCTCGGCCGCGACGAAGACCTCGGCTTCGGCATTCTACGGATGACGCGCGACGAGCAGTGGCGGCCCGTCCACCTGGTGCAGCCGATCGCCAATATCGTCCTGGCGGCGGCCTTCGAATGGGGGATCGCCCTACATGATTGGAAGATCGAGAAACAACTGTCCGGGGTGCCGCGCTTCCAGCTCGATTCCGAACCGAACAAACAGTTCGGCCGCAAGATCGCGCGACAGGTCGCCAAGGACTTTCTCATCTATCCGGCACTCACCGGTCCCGCCTTCACCGCCACGCTGAAGGCCAACGCCACCGCGAACCTGATCCGCAATCTGTGGGCCTACGCGGTCATCTTCTGCGGCCATTTCCCCGACGGTGCGGAGAAGTTCACCGAAGAACAACTCGCAGGCGAGACGCGCGGTGAATGGTATCTCCGGCAGATGCTGGGTAGCGCCAATTTCTCCGCCGGGCCGGTGATGGGGTTCATGAGCGGCAATCTCAGCTACCAGATCGAGCACCACCTCTTCCCGGATCTGCCGAGTAACCGCTACCCGCAGGTCGCGGTGGCGGTACGCGAGCTGTGCGAGAAATACGATCTGCCGTATACGACCGGGTCGCTGGGTAAGCAGTATCTGCTGGCTTTCCGCACCATCCACAAACTGGCCCTGCCGGATCGATTCCTGCGGCGTACCGCCGACGATGCGCCGGAAACCTCGTCGGAACGCAAATTCGCCGGTCTCACCGTGCACTCCGGCGCCGAACACCGGCCGTGGAGTATCGATCCGGCCACCGGCAAACGGCGGGGTTTGAAATCGGCGCTGTCGGAGGCGAAGCTCGCCCTGCGGGCCAAGGCCGAGCACGAGAAGGAAGTTCTGCGCACCGCCCAGCGTTCGATGCGGGCCAAGGCCCGGCACGAGCGGGATCTGCTGCGGCGAGCCCGGCACGCCCTACGCCGAGCGAATACCGGGTAGTCGCCTGCCCTGCCGGATATTTCGCCGCGCGGCCGCGTGCATTCCGGTGTAACGTCCGCCCGGAATCCGTCGATGATTCGATCGAGCTGCCACGGTGACCCACGCCATCGGCATTCCGTCTCGGCATAGCACCCGCCCATTGGGATCTGCAATAGGGCGCACGCCACATTTTCTACCGATATCCCCAAACCTACGGTGTCGTAACTTACGGTAGGGTAGCCCGCATGGCTATATCGGATGTCAAGGAATACGCACACCTCACCGAGGCGGATGTGGAAGCGCTCGGAGCAGAGTTCGACGCGATTCGCCGAGACATCGAATCCACCCGCGGCGAGCGCGACGCCCGCTATATCCGGAATGTCATCCGTTTGCAACGCGCGCTCGAAATCAGCGGCCGTACCGTACTGTTCGCCAGTTTTCTACCCCCGGCCTGGCTGGCCGGCGTGGCACTGCTGGGCACCGCCAAGATCATCGAGAACATGGAGATCGGGCACAACGTGATGCACGGCCAGTGGGACTGGATGAACGATCCGGAGATCCACTCCACCCACTGGGAATGGGATAACGCGGGTCCGTCCAAACACTGGAAGCACACCCACAACTACCTGCACCACAAGTACACCAATGTCCTGGGCATGGACGACGATATCGGCTACGGCCTGCTGCGGGTCACCCGCGATCAGCGTTGGAAGCCCTTCAATATCGGTAACCCGGTCTACAACCTCGTCCTGCAATCGCTGTTCGAATACGGTGTCGCGATCCAGCACCTGGAACTCGGCAAGATCGCGGCCGGGAAGGTGCAGCCCGGAACACCGGAACGGGCCGAATTCGACCGGAAGGTCGACGAGGTCGTGGCGAAGATCAAAAAGCAGGCGTTGAAGGATTACGTCGTCTTCCCGCTGCTGACGGGCCCCTCCTTCTTCCACACCCTCACCGCGAACCTGGCGGCGAACGTCATCCGCAATATCTGGTCCAATGCCGTGATCTTCTGCGGTCATTTCCCCGACGGCGCCGAGAAGTTCACCAAGGCCGATATCGACAACGAGACCCACGCGCAGTGGTACCTGCGGCAGATGCTGGGCAGCGCCAATATCTCCGGCGGCAAGCTCATGCATTTCATGACCGGCAATCTGAGCCACCAGATCGAACACCATCTCTTCCCGGATCTGCCCAGCAACCGGTACGCGGAGGTCGCGGTCCGGGTACGGGAACTGTGCGATAAATACGACCTGCCGTATACGACCGGTTCCCTGCCCGTCCAGTACTTCAAGGCGTGGCGGACCATCCTGAAGCTGTCGCTGCCGAACAAGTATCTGCGCCACACCGCAGACGATGCGCCGGAAACAGCCTCGGAACGACGGTTCAACGGCCGAGCCGTCGCCACGGTCGACCCGGTGACCGGGAAACGACGGGGCCTGCGTACCGCGATCGCCGAAGGCCGCCGACGGCTCTCGCGGCGCTCCCCCGCCCCGGTTCCCGCCGCGTCGTAAGCGCCCCCCGGGCCGGGCTTGCCGCGGCCCCGTGTTCACCCAGCCGATCGTGGATGTGCTCAACGAAAAAGCCGCGGTGGATATTGAGGTGGCCAACGCCCATCCGGCCCGGGATACGGTGGTGGCGGGGGGGGCGGGGGGCGGGGGGCGCGGGTTTTTAAACGGTGG
>NZ_JARWOV010000116.1 GCF_029868855.1 Nocardia carnea
TCCTCGGCGGACATCCCCGGATTGATCTTCCCGCCGGATGCGTGATGCACCACCTTGCGCCAGCCGCTGCCGGCCGGCTCCCGCCCGGGGCCCCCCCCCCCCCCGGCCCGCGGCCCCGCCGCCGCCCGGGCCCGGGGGCCGCAGTTCCTCGGCGCGGAAACCGACTCGATCATCGCCCTCGTCGACCGGCTACACGCCATCACCGTGCAACTGGCCCGGTTCCCCTCGATCCAGGGCACCAACCAGGGCAGTATGGTCGCCGATATCAACCAGCTGGCGGCGGGACTCAATGCCGCGGCCGTGAATCCGGAAGCCGACCTCGGCACACTCAACGACATCCTGTCGATCGTCCTCAAGGTGACCAACGGGTCCTCGGCACATGCCGATATCGATGTCGCACAGCTCGCGCTGGGCGCCGTGCCCGACCCCAACTTCCCGGGCGACCCGGGCGCACGGCTACCGGACAGTACCGACTGGACCGCCTTCGTCGGATCGCTGCAATACATGCTGGGACGGCTCGGCGGACGACTGAACGGACCTCCGCGATGAGCCCCCTGCGCACCGTGGTGGAACGACCGGCACGGATCCTCGTCGGCACCGCCGCCCGGGTCCGGCGGCACCGCACCACAACGTCACTGCTGAGCCTGCTGCTCGTGCTGCTGACCGGCACCGGGTACCTGATGTTCGGCGCGCTCGATATCAATCCGTTCGCCGCGCAGTACCGCATCCGGGTGGAACTGCGCGAATCCGGTGGGCTGTTGCCGGGCCAGGACGTCACGCTGCGTGGGGTGCGGATCGGGGAGGTCACCTCGGTCGAAGTGGCCGGTGGCAAGGTGGTGGCGGTCGCGTCCATCGATGAGCGGATCAAGATTCCGGCGACCGGGCGGGTACGCACCGCTGCCCTGTCGGCGGCCGGCGAGCAGTACCTGGATTTCCTGCCGGAAACCGACGGCGGACTCTACCTTTCCCCGGATGCGGTGGTGGCCCAGGACCGCACCTCGAGCCCGGTCCCGCTGGCCACCATGCTCGAAGGCCTGTCCGGCATCCTCGCGCAGGTCGATCCCGGTCAGCTCCGGGCCATCTCCGACGAACTGGGTGCCGGCGAGGCGGGCCCGGAGAAGCTGGCCGCCCTCATCGACGGCGGGTTCTTCATGATCTCCACCCTGGACGGGGTCCTACCCCAGACGGTGAACCTGCTGCGCAACAGCCGGACAGTACTGACCACGGTCGCCGAAACCGCGCCGGGACTGCGCGATACCGCCGCCGGCCTGTCCACGACCATGAGCGGGATCGCCGCCATGACAGGCGGATTCGAGCACTTGGTCGGCCGCACACCCGAAACTCTCACAGCTCTGGACACTTTGCTGGCCCAGAACGGGCCGACCATGGTGCAGTTGCTCGGCGGGCTCACCACCGTCGCACAGATGGCGAACCCGCGAGTACCGGCGTTCGAGGAGTTCTTCTTCCCGCAACAGCGCACCGGCTCCGCACTCGACGCCATGGCCACCGCCTTCCACGACGGAAAGATCTGGGCCCTGGCCAGTATCTACCCGCGCTACCAATGCGATTACCAGGTCCCGCGCGCCCCCGGGCCCGTTCCCGACTATCCCGAGCCGTACCTGTATTCCGACTGCACCGACCCGGATCCCACCCTGCTGCCGCGCGGCGCCCGCAATGCCCCGCGCCCACCCGGAGTGAGCCCGCTGCCCGTGGTGCCGCCGGGAGCGGGCCCGCTGGATACCGCGGACCCCACACCGACCGGGCCGCTCACCATCCCGACCCCCTACGGCGGGCCGTATACGCCGACCTATGTGCCGCCCAACTGAGGAGCCAGCAGTGACATCACCGGATGAACCCAGCCCGGACCCGGATACCGTGACACCGGAACCGGAAACCACCGGCGGACCCCAGAAGGATACGGACCCGGCCGCCACGGGAGCGACCACGTCCGGCCGGCTCGCACGCCTGCTCGCCGGAGTCCTGGCCGTCCTGCTGATCGCCGCCATCGGCTCGGCCGGCGTCCTCGGCTGGCAATGGAAGGACCGCCGCGATACCGACCACGCGGCCACGGCCGCCCTGGCCGCGGCCCAGCAGTACGCGGTCGCCCTGACCAGTATCGACACCGACGAAATGGACGCGGACTTCGCGGCCATCGCCGACGGCGCGACCGGCGAGTTCAAGAATATGTACACCCGCTCCGCCGAACAGCTCAAACCGCTCCTGGCCCAGGCGCAATCGGTGAGCAAGGGCAGAGTTGTCGCGGCGAGCGTGCAGTCGGCGTCCCGGGATCGGGTGGTGGTCATGCTGTTCGTCGACGCCGAGATCACCAACACCACCACACCGCAGCCCCGGCTCGACCGTAACCGCATCATCATGACCATGGACCGGGTCGGCGACCGCTGGCTCGCCGGTGACGTCGAACTCGTCTGAACCCGGGTTCAGACGATCGGCAGCCGCGAATCCAGCAGGAACGGCAGCAGGAAATCGCGGAGCAGGGCCCGTTCCTCGGATTCGTCCGCGGGCGGCAGGGTCAGCAGCGACACCATGATCCGCACCGCCCACCGGCCCAGCCGCTGTGCCGCGGCCGGCGCCAGATCGGACCGGAACCGGGCCACGAAGGCGGTGACGAGGGCGTCGATCACCGAGGACGAATCGGACAGTCGCGCTACGATTCCCGCGTTGGCCGGTTCGAACCAGACCGCCAGATGGGGAGTCTTGCGGGTTTCGGCCAGGGTCGCGGCAATTCCGTCGAGGAGGCGTTCGGCCCGGTCGGGGCCGTCCAATTGCCGGTCACGCCAGACCCGTTCGATCAGCTGGGTCGCCTCGCGTCCGGCGAAGGCCACGTACAACGACTGCCGGCTGTCGAAATACCGGTAGAGCGTCGCGCGTGAACACCCGGCCGCCTCGGCGATCTCCGCCATCCCGACGGTTGCGGCGCCCCTGTCGATCACCAGGGCCCGGACGGCGTCCAGAATCCGCTCCACCGCCAGTTCGGTGCGCCCGCCGGCGAGCCAATCACCGGTCATGCCGCACACCGGAACGGAACGCTGGTGGGACGCCGGACATACGGACCGGGGGCGTAGGTGACGGCATCGATATCCACCTGGTAGTCCGGGAAGCGGTCGAGCAGTTCCTCCAGGGCCACCCGCGCCTGCATCCGGGCGGCCGCCGCACCGAGACAGTGGTGCGGGCCGTGGCCGAAGGTCATGATGCGCTGCGGGTTGCGCTCGATATCCAGTTCCGCCGCATCGGCCCCGAAGGCCTGTTCGTCGCGGTTCGCCGAGCCGTACACCAGCAGCACCTTACGGCCCGCCGGAATCGTGCGGCCGTTCAGCTCCACATCCCGCGTCGTGGTGCGGGCCAGCCCCTGCACCGGTGAGGTGAGCCGGGCGAATTCCTCGACGGCCGGCCGGATCCGGTCGGGGTCGGCGGCGAGCGCGGCCCGCTGCTCGGGGTGCTGCTGCAACAGCTGCACGGCGCCGCCCAAGAGCCCGGTGGTGGTGTCGTTCCCGCCGGAAACCATGGTCCAGGTGTAGGCCAGGATCTGCACCAGCCCGTCCACATCGGCATCATCGGCCGCCATCCCCGCCTGCACCAGCAGCGAAACCGTATCGTCACCCGGGTCGGTGCGCCGTCGTTTGATCAGTTCGGCGAAATAGCCCAGCATCTGCATCGACGCCGCCTGCGCGTCCACGGTGCGCTGGGTACTCGCCGCGACCACGGCATCGGTCCACCCGTCGAAAAGCGGCCGGTCCTCTTCCGGAACACCCAGGTAGTAGGCCACCACCATGGTGGGCAGGGGTTTGAACAGATCGATCACGATATCGCCGCCGCCGCGCTCGGCCAGCCGGTCCAGCCGCTGCCGGACGAACCGGCGGACCACCGGTTCCACCTCCTCGACCTGCCGCGGTGTGAAACCGGCGGCCACGAGCTTGCGGAATTCGGTGTGCTGCGGCGGGTCCTGCATCACCATCGGCGGATTGGCCGTGAGGCCGATCTGCTCCAATTCGCCGTATTCCACGGTCAGTCCCTGCCCGGAGGAGAAGGTCCCGACATCGCGCGCCGCCGCGTACACGTGTTCGTGCCGGGTCAGCACCCAGTAGTCGTTGTCCGGCTGCTTCGGCGGAACGACGCGGTGTACCGGGTCGTGTTCCCGCAATCCGGCGTACATCGCCCACGGCGACCGCCACGTTTCACCGGAGCACAGCTGGAAATACGCCTCGTCCTGATACGTCTGACCCGTCATGTCTTGATCATAAGACAAAATTGACAAATTGTCTGATAAATCTGCGGATTGCGACGGATCGGAGCTTCCCGGCACGACGCCGTGCCCGACCGGCAATCCACCACCCTCGCCGGACTCGGCGGCGCGGGGCCGCCACGGCCGGAACACTGGCGGACTCCGGACAGCCTTGGATCGGACCCCGGCCTGCGGGCATAGTTGGAATCGACCCGAACCAAATCCTGGTCCTGCGAGCCTGCCGCCCATACCCTCAGCGGGCCGCAGCGGCGCTCACCGGCCGTGACAGGCCGGAAGTAAGCTCGATCGTTCCCGACCGAATACAGAAGGACAGCGCGATGACCGATTCCACCCCGCCGAATCCCGCCGACGGCTGGAGCTTCGAGACCAAGCAGGTTCACGTCGGGCAGGTGCCGGACGGCACCACCAACGCCCGCGCCCTGCCGATCTACCAAACCACGTCCTACACCTTCCGCGATACCGAGCACGCCGCTGCCCTGTTCGGTCTGGCCGAGCCCGGCAATATCTACACCCGGATCATGAATCCGACCCAGGACGCGGTGGAACAGCGGATCGCTGCGCTCGAGGGCGGGGTCGCCGCACTGCTGCTGTCATCGGGACAGGCCGCCGAGACCCTCGCGATCCTGAACCTCGCCGGCGCGGGCGATCACATCGTCTCCAGCCCCCGTCTCTACGGCGGCACCTACAACCTCTTCCACTACACGCTGCCCAAACTCGGTATCGAGGTGTCGTTCGTCGACGATCCCGACGATCTCGGTCAGTGGCGTGCCGCGATCCGCCCGAATACGAAGGCCTTCTACGGGGAAACGGTGTCCAACCCGCAGAACCATATCTTCGATATCCCGGGTATCGCCGAGGTGGCGCACACCGCCGGTATCCCGCTGATCGTCGACAACACCGTCGCGACCCCCTATCTGATCCAGCCGCTGGCGCACGGCGCCGATATCGTCGTCCACTCGGCGACGAAATACCTGGGCGGGCACGGCGCCGCCATCGCGGGCGTGATCGTCGACGGCGGGTCCTTCGACTGGACGGTACGCACGGAGGACGGCCCCCGCTTCCCCGGATTCACCGAACCGGATCCGAGCTACCACGGCGCCGTATTCGCGGATCTGGGTGCGCCCGCCTTCGCACTCAAGGCCCGGGTCCAGCTCCTGCGTGATCTCGGTGCCGCCGTCGCCCCGTTCAATGCGTTCTTGATCAGCCAGGGCCTGGAGACGCTGAGCCTGCGGATCGAACGGCATGTACAGAACGCCCAGGCGGTCGCCGAATTCCTCGTCGAACGGCCGGAGGTCACCTCGGTCTCGTATGCGGGTCTGCCGTCGTCGCCCTGGTACGAGCGGGGTAGGCAGCTCGCCCCGAAGGGCACCGGCGCGGTGATCTCGTTCGAACTGGCCGGCGGTGTGGATGCGGGTAAGAAGTTCGTCGACGCACTCACTCTGCACAGCCATGTCGCCAATATCGGCGACGTCCGCTCGCTGGTGATCCACCCCGCCTCGACCACGCATTCGCAGCTGACGCCCGAGGAGCAGGTGAGCTCCGGGGTCACGCCCGGGCTGGTGCGGCTGGCGGTGGGTATCGAAGGAATCGACGATATCCTCGCGGATCTGCGCGTCGGCTTCGCCGCCGCGGCCGGCTAGCCGGCACAACCACCGAGTCTCGACGAGCCGGACCCCCCCCCCCAGCGGGGTCCGGGGTTTTATAGGGCACCCCATCCCCCCCTAGCCCCGGCCGCCCCACCCCTCACCCGTCCCCCGTGCCCCCACGAGCCGCACCCCCCCCACCCGGGGGGTCCGGCTTTTTCTCGGCACCACCTGCCACGCGTCGCCGCGGCCGCCGCACCGATCACCGGTCCGCAGTGCCCAGCCCACGGCTGCGCAGCCGACCGGCGTGATCCGGCCGGGGCCCGGTCGCGTTCCGGTCTGTCGCGGCCCACCGTGTTCGGTCCGGCGGCATCCTATGAGCCGCTCAGACCGGGACGCAGGGCGTGCCCGACGAATACACGTGCAGTACACAGCGCACGGCCAGGATGATGGCGTCGGCCAGTTCGGCCGGGGTATAGGCGAACGGGTGCATCGAACGGTCCTCCGTGTACGGGGCCGGGAGGTTTCCCGGCCGGGCGGACATTCTGCGTGGATCCCTCCCTGTAAGAGTGCGCTCCCGACCCGGTTCATACGCCGATTCGCCGGACACGACTCCACATCGACACCGCACGGCTCGTGGCACCGAACGCACGCTCGCCACCCGAGCGAACCGCTCGATGTCCGGAGCCGGTCTGCGCGATCGTTTCCGGCGACGGATCATTGCCTGTGGCGTGCGCCGCAGCGCCACGGGCGACTCGCAAGGAAGCCGTCAAGGAGTCGACGGGCAGGCGTAAAGGACTCGTCAACGGGCGGGGCGCCGGTGTTCGCGCCTCGTAGTTTCGGTCCGGTCGGGCAGCCGCAGCCGATCGGGTTGCGTCGCGCTGCCCCGGTTCCCGGAATGGAGGCGAACGTGTCGATCCTGGCCTATCTCCTGGTCACGGTCGCGGTATTCGGTGTGCTCGGGCTCGTACAGCGGATGGTGGAGCGGTTGTGAATGTCGTGAATGCCGTGGGCCTGGCCCTGGCCGTCGTGGTCATCGGATTGATGGTGGCCGCCCTGCTGTTCCCCGAGAGGTTCTGAGTGAGTACAACCATCGCGGGTGTGCTGTTCCTCGGCACACTGGTGGCGGCGCTTGCCGCGGTACATGTGCCGCTGGGGGACTACATGTACCGCGTCTACACCCGCACCACCCATTCCCGCTTCGAACACAGGATCTACCGGCTGGTGGGCGCCGACCCCGATCGCGAGCAGACCTGGGGCGGATACGCTCGCAGCGTCCTCGCCTTCTCTGCCGTGAGCCTGGTCTTCCTGTTCGTTCTGCTGGCCGTGCAGCACCGACTGCCCTTGTTCCCGGACGAGACGGCCACCCCGATGACCCCCGCGCTGGCGTGGAATACGGCCGCCAGTTTCGTCACCAACACGAACTGGCAGAACTACGCGGGCGAGTCCACGCTGGGCCCGCTGGCCCAGGCCGCCGGGCTGACCGTGCAGAATTTCGTCTCCGCCGCGGTCGGGATGGCCGTCGCCATGGCTGTGGTTCGCGGCCTGGCGCGCTCACGCGGCGGCACCCTCGGGAACTTCTGGGTCGATCTGGTGCGCGGTACGCTGCGCATTCTGCTGCCCATCGCCACAGTGGCCGCGATCGTGCTGATCGCCGGCGGGGTCATCCAGAACTTCCACCTCAACGATCAGGTGGTGACCACCCTCGGCGGTGGCCGGCAGACTCTGCCCGGCGGGCTCGTCGCGAGCCAGGAGGCCATCAAGGAGCTCGGCACCAACGGCGGCGGGCCGTTCAACGCGAACTCCGCGCATCCGTTCGAGAACCCCACCGCGTGGACCAACTGGCTGGAGATCTTCCTGCTGACGGTGATCGCCTTCTCGCTGCCGCGCACCTTCGGGCGGATGGTCGACAGCCGGAAACAGGGCTGCGCGATCGCCGCCGTCATGACCGTGCTCGCGCTGGTCAGCGTCGGTCTGGTCAGCGTTTTCCAGCTCCAGCACCACGACACCGTGCCGGCCGCGGTCGGGGCGTCCATGGAAGGTGTCGAGCAGCGTTTCGGGGTGGCGAATTCGGCGGCCTTCGCTGCCGCCACCACCCTCACCTCCACCGGCGCGGTGGATTCGATGCACGATTCCTACACCGGTCTCGGCGGCATGATGCTGATGTTCGACATGCAGCTCGGCGAGGTGGCGCCCGGCGGGGTCGGCTCGGGTCTCTACGGCATGCTGGTGCTGGCACTGATCACGGTGTTCATCGCCGGACTGATGGTGGGGCGCACCCCGGAGTACCTCGGGAAGAAGATCACTCCCCGCGAGATCAAGCTGGCCGCCGCCTATTTCCTGGTGACCCCGGTAATCGTGCTGACCGGCACCGCGCTCGCCATGGCGATGCCGGGCCAGCGGGCCTCGATCCAGGACTCCGGACCACACGGCCTGTCGGAAGTGCTGTACGCGTTCACCTCGGCCGGTAACAACAACGGCTCCGCCTTCGCCGGGCTCTCCGGCAATACCGAATGGTTCAACACCGCGCTCGGCCTGGCCATGCTCTTCGGCCGGTTCCTGCCCATGATCCTGGTGCTGGCCCTGGCCGGTTCACTCGCGAAACAGCGCATCACCCCCGCCTCGGCGGGAACGCTGCCGACCCATCGGCCGCAGTTCGTCGGCCTGGTCGTCGGGGTCACCGTGATCCTGGTCGCGCTCACCTTCCTGCCCGCGCTGGCGCTCGGGCCGCTCGCCGAAGGACTGCACTGATGTCCGCTCCCACCATCGAATCGAAACCCGTACCGGCGACACATCCCGCGAAGAGCCGGATCCGCGGTGGACTGCTCGATCCACGGCTGCTCCTCACCTCGCTACCGCAGGCGGTGCGCAAACTGGACCCGCGCACGCTGTGGCGCAATCCGGTGATGTTCATCGTCGAGATCGGCGCGAGCTGGGCGACGGTGCTCGCGATCGCGGATCCGAGTTTCTTCGCCTGGGCGATCGTCGCGTGGCTGTGGCTCACCGTCGTGTTCGCCAATCTGGCCGAGGCAGTGGCCGAAGGGCGCGGTAAGGCCCAGGCCGATACCCTGCGCCGCGCCAAGGCCGATACCGTCGCCCGCCGGCTGATCGACTGGGCGCCCGGCGCCGGTCTCACCGAAGAACCCGTTCCGGCACCGCAATTACGCCGCGGCGACCATGTCGTCGTCGAGGCGGGTCAGGTGATTCCCGGCGACGGCGATGTGGTGGAGGGGATCGCCTCGGTGGACGAATCCGCCATCACGGGCGAATCCGCACCGGTGATCCGCGAATCCGGCGGCGACCGGTCCGCGGTCACCGGCGGCACCACGGTGCTCTCGGACCGGATCGTCGTACGCATCACGCAGGAACCCGGCCAGAGTTTCATCGACAAGATGATCGCGCTGGTGGAAGGCGCGGCACGGCAGAAGACGCCGAACGAGATCGCGCTCGACATCCTCCTGGCCGCCCTCACCCTGATCTTCGTGGTCGCGGTGGTCACGCTGCAGCCGCTGGCAATCTTCGCCAAGAGCAACAACCCCGGTGTGCCGGACAGTCTCGCACTGGGCACCTACGGGATCACCGGCATCGTGCTCGTCTCCCTGCTGGTGTGCCTGATCCCGACGACCATCGGCGCGTTGCTCTCGGCTATCGGTATCGCGGGGATGGACCGGCTGGTGCAACGCAATGTCCTGGCCATGTCCGGCCGGGCCGTCGAGGCCGCGGGCGATGTGAACACGCTGTTGCTGGACAAAACCGGCACGATCACCCTCGGCAACCGGCAGGCCACGCAGTTCGTACCGCTGTCCGAGGTCGGCGAACAGGAACTGACCGACGCGGCGCAGCTGTCCAGCCTCGCCGACGAGACCCCGGAGGGCCGGTCCATCGTCGTGTACGCGAAGGATGCCTACGGGCTGCGCGAACGCACCCCGGGGGAACTCGCGCACGCCGAATGGGTGCCGTTCACCGCCGCTACCCGGATGTCCGGGGTGGATATCGACGGGGTCCAGTTACGCAAAGGCGCAGCGAATTCGGTCGCCCAGTGGATTCGCGGCAACGGCGGTTCGGTACCGGCCGAACTCGATACCGTTGTCGGCGGTATCTCGGAGGCGGGCGGCACCCCGCTCGTCGTCGGGGAGATCCGCGACGGCCGGGCCCGGGTCCTCGGCGTGATCCGCCTCGAGGACGTCGTGAAACAGGGTATGCGGGACCGGTTCGCGGAAATGCGCCGGATGGGTATCCGCACGGTCATGATCACCGGTGACAATCCACGCACCGCAAAAGCGATCGCCGACGAGGCCGGCGTGGACGATTTCCTGGCCGAGGCGACGCCCGAGGACAAACTGGCGTTGATCCGGCGGGAGCAGGAGGGCGGGCGCCTGGTCGCGATGACCGGCGACGGCACCAACGACGCGCCCGCCCTGGCCCAGGCCGATGTCGGGGTCGCGATGAACACCGGCACCTCCGCCGCCAAAGAGGCCGGGAACATGGTCGATCTCGATTCCGATCCGACCAAGCTGATCGAAATCGTCGAAATCGGCAAACAACTCCTCATCACCCGCGGCGCGCTGACCACGTTCTCGATCGCCAACGATATCGCCAAGTACTTCGCGATCATCCCGGCGTTGTTCGTCGGGCTGTTCCCGGGGCTGGACCTGTTGAACATCATGCGGCTGGCCAGTCCGCAGTCGGCGATCCTGTCGGCGGTGATCTTCAACGCGCTGGTGATCGTGGCCCTGATCCCGCTGGCCCTGCGCGGTGTGCAGTACACGCCCGGGAGCGCGGCGAAACTGCTCGGCCGCAATCTATCGATCTACGGGCTGGGCGGGATCGTCGCCCCGTTCCTCGGAATCAAACTGATCGACCTCATCGTCCGATACCTGCCCGGGATGTCCTGATATGCCTGTCTCCGATTTGATCCGCCAACATTCCGCCGCGCTGCGGGCGCTGCTGATATTGACCCTGATCACCGGCTTCGCCTACCCCGGGATCGTGTGGGTGGCGGGGCAATTACCAGGGCTGCACGATAAATCGCACGGTTCGATCGTCGAAGCCGGCGGCGTGGCAGTGGGCAGTTCCCTGCTCGGCCAATCGTTCACCGACGGCGACGGGAACCCGATCGCCTGGTACTTCCAGAGCCGGCCCTCGGCCGCCGGCGACGGTTACGACAGCCTGGCCTCCGGCGGCAGCAATCTCGGCCCGGAGAATATCGTCGACACCGCCGCCGACCCGGCCCTGCTCGCCGCGGGATCCGACCCCGAATCGGCCGGTTTCGCACCGAGCCTGCTCACCCAGGTCTGCACCCGCAGCCATGAGATCGGCCTCCGCGAGGGGGTCGACGGTACCCGGCCGTTCTGTACACCGGACGGGGTCGGGGCGGTGCTCTCGGTCATGGGCCCGCGCACCGCGGACGGTGCGGTGATCCCGCAGCGGGTGGTCAGCGTGAACGAACCCTGCCGGGCCCGAGCCGCCGGGTCGACGCCGGTATTCCTCGCCGAATACCAGGGCGTTCCGGTGGAATGCGCTCGGTACGGCGAGGACTATTCGACCGGCCGGATCGTGCCGATCGCCGGGAACGCACCCGCCGAACCCACGGTCCCCGCGGATGCGGTGACCAGCAGCGGCAGTGGCCTGGATCCGCATATCTCGCCGGCCTACGCCGAGATCCAGGTGAACCGGGTGGCGGCCGCGCGCGGTATCGAACCGGCCGCGGTCCGCGATATCGTCGCGGCGCACACGCAGGGCCGGGAACTCGGTTTCGCCGGGGAACCACGGGTCCACGTCCTCGAACTCAATCTCGATATGGACCGTCGCTACCCCGTGTCCGGCACCGCGAGCGGACAGTGACCCGTGCACGGTGACATGATGCCGAAGTGACCGCTACACCACACCGCACCCCGGGTGAGCTGCGCATCTATCTCGGCGCGGCCCCCGGGGTCGGTAAGACGTACGCGATGCTGGGTGAGGCGCATCGACGCCTGGCGCGCGGCCAGGATGTGGTGGCCGCGGTGGTCGAGACGCACGGCCGCGCGCAGACCGCGGAACTGCTCGAGGGAATCGAGCAGGTGCCCCGCGTCGCGATCCCCTATCGCGGCACGGTCCAGTACGAACTGGATGTGGACGCCGTCCTGGCCCGCCGGCCCGACCTGGTGCTGGTGGACGAACTGGCGCACACCAACACCCCGGGCAGCCGTAACCGCAAGCGGTACGAGGACGTTCAGGAACTGCTGGCCGCCGGGATCACCGTGGTGTCCACGGTGAACATCCAGCATCTCGAGGGTCTCAACGATGTGGTCGAGCAGATCACCGGTGTCACCCAGCACGAGACGGTGCCCGACGCGGTGGTGCGCGCCGCCGACCAGATCGAACTGGTCGATATCACTCCGGAAGCGCTGCAACGGCGGATCACGCTGGGCAATGTGTACGCACCGGAGAAGGCCGATGCCGCGCTGGCGCACTACTTCCGGCGCGGCAATCTGACCGCGCTCCGCGAACTCGCCCTGCTGTGGCTGGCCGACCAGGTGGATGCCGCACTGGCGAAATACCGTGCCGACCATCGGATCACCGCCACCTGGGAGGCCCGGGAACGGGTGGTGGTCGCCGTGACCGGGGGCCGGGAATCGGAAACGCTGGTGCGGCGGGCGGGCCGGATCGCCGCGAAATCCAGCGCCGAACTGCTGGTCGTCCATGTGGTCCGGGGTGACGGCCTGACCGGAGTGGCGGCGCCGCAGATGGCCGCGGTCCGGAAACTGGCCGCGCATCTGGGCGCGGAACTGCATACGGTGGTCGGCGACGACGTGCCCACCGCCCTGCTGGATTTCGCTCGCACGGTCAACGCCACCCAACTGGTGCTCGGCACCTCCCGCCGGTCGCGCTGGGCGCGGATGTTCGACGAGGGTATCGGTGCGGAAGTGGTCCAGCACTCCGGGAAGATCGACGTGCATATGGTCACCCACGAGGCCGCGGGACGCCGGCAGCGGCGACCGCGGCCCAGAGCGCGCCGCACCACGGCCTGGGTCGCCGCGTTCGTGGTGCCCTCGGCGATCTCCGCGCTACTGGCCGTCTGGCTCGACCGCTACCTCGATCTGGTGAGCGAAAGCGCGCTGTACTTCGTGGCGGTGCTGGCGGTCGCGTTGTTCGGCGGGGTGCTGCCGGCGATCGCGTCGGCGTTGATCGCGGGTCTACTGCTCAATGTCCTGTTCACCGATCCCCGCTACAGCGTCACCATCCAGGAACCGAACAGTTTCCTGCCCGCGGTGCTGCTGCTGGTGGTGGCGGTCGCGGTGGCGATACTCGTCGATACCGCCGCCCGCCGGGCCGAGCAGGCCGGGCAGGCGTCCCGGGAAGCCGAACTGCTCACCCTGTTCGCGGGGTCGGTGCTCCGCGGCGCCGACCCGACCGCGCTGCTGGAACGGTTGTGCCAGACCTACGGCCAGCGGGCGGTGAGCCTGCGCCACCGCGACCGCGGCCCACTCGCCGCGGTCGGTACAGACCCACCCGAACGCGCCGACGCAGCCGATACCGCGATCGAGGTCGGCGACGGCGACTATGCGTTACTGCTGTCCGGCCCGACCCTGCGCGCCCGCGACCGGCGGGTCCTGGAGGCGGTGGCGGGTCAGGCCGCCGGCCTGGTCCAGCGCCGGCAGCTCACAGAGGAAGCGAACAAGGCCGCGGCGCTCGCCGAGGCCGACCGGTTACGCCGCGATCTGCTCTCGGCGGTCAGCCACGATCTGCGCACGCCGCTGGCAGCGGTCAAGGCCGCGATCTCGAGTCTGCGTTCCGACGATGTCGAGTTCTCCCCCGCCGACCGGGCCGAGTTGCTTGCCACGGTGGAGGAATCCGCCGACCAGCTCACGGCGCTGGTCGGTAACCTGCTCGATTCCTCGCGGCTGGCGGCGGGTGTGGTGCGGCCGCGGTTGCGGCCGGTGTATCTGGACGAGGTGGTGCACCGGTCGCTGGTCAGCGTAGGGGTGAGTCCGCGTGGGGCGCGCCGCGGCGCTCTCGATCGGGTTCGGGTCGGGGTCGGGACCACGGCGGTGCAGGCCGACCCCGATCTGCTGGAACGGGTCCTGGCCAATCTGGTCGACAATGCACTGCGCTACGGCGCCGAATCGGAGGTGACGATCGATGCCGCGGCGGTGGACGGCCGGATCCTGGTCCGGGTGGTCGACCACGGGCCGGGTCTGCCCGGCGCCGATCCCGAACGGGTTTTCGACCCGTTCCAGCAGCTGGGCGACCGGGACAACACCAGCGGCTTGGGTCTGGGACTCTCGGTGGTGCGCGGTTTCACCGACGCCATGGGGGGCTCCGTGAGCGCCGCCCCCACCCCCGGCGGAGGGCTCACCGTCACCGTCGATCTCGCGGTCGCGGCCGGCCGCACCGATACGTCGCCCACGGAGGTTTCGCGATGAAAACCGCACCACAGCCGGAATCCGGTGCACCACAACAGCCCACTGTCCTGGTGGTGGACGACGAACCGCAGATCCTGCGGGCGATGCGCATCAATCTCTCGGTGCGCGGCTACGACGTGGTCACCGCGGCCACCGGCGCCGGCGCGCTGCGGGCGGCGACCGAACGCAAACCCGATGTGGTGGTACTCGATCTCGGACTTCCCGATATCGACGGGATCGAAGTGCTCGCGGGTCTGCGCGGCTGGACCAAGGTGCCGATCATCGTATTGTCCGCCCGCACCGATTCGGCGGACAAGGTGGACGCACTGGACGCCGGCGCCGACGACTACGTGACCAAACCCTTCGGGATGGACGAATTCCTCGCCCGGCTGCGCGCGGCGTTGCGCCGGGCCGCTGATTCGGCCGAGCCCGGCGAACCCGTGGTGGTCACCGATTCGTTCACCGTGGACCTGGCGGCGAAGAAGGTGATCAAGGCAGGGGCCGAAGTCCATCTGACCCCCACCGAGTGGGGTGTGCTGGAGATGCTGGTGCGCAATCGCGGAAAACTCGTGGGCAGACAGGAGCTGCTGCGCGAGGTGTGGGGTCCGGCCTACCAGTCCGAAACCCACTATCTGCGCGTCTATCTCGCGCAGTTACGCCGGAAACTGGAGGACGATCCGTCCCATCCCAGACATCTGGTCACCGAGCCGGGAATGGGCCACCGATTCCGGGAGTGACCGGTCAGGGAGTGACGATCGGGAAGCGCGGGTCCGGAGTATCCAGCAGACCCAGGAACGTCTGTAAGATGCTTTCGTCACCCTTCATGGTGATCCCGTCGAACCCCTTACCTGCCAAGGCCTGCAGTAATTCCGGCTTTGTCATGGTGAGGGTGAGATCGGCCGGTCCGGTAGCCGGCGCATCCGGTGTCGGAGTCCGGTGCGTGAGCGCACCGTTGGACAGTGTCAGCCGGTGCACCAGATTCTCGTCGGTCACTTCCCAGTCCATGCTGAAGTCGGCCGATGCGGCACGGAGCCCGTTGAGCCGCACGGCCAGGGTGTCGACGATCATGTCCAGCGTCAGCGCGGTCATCATTTCCGGGCTGGCCGAGTCGAGCGCGGCCGGACTCGGGCCGGTGCGCAGTTCCTGCGCTCCGACGAGGAAGAAGTTGCGCCAGGGGCCGTTCTCGGCACCGTGTCCCAGCCGATCGTAGACCTGCGCCAGCGCCTCTTTAGCGCCGCCGTGCTCCGGCTCGGCGAATACTGCATGGCACAGCAGTGTGGCCGCGAATCGCAGGTCGCCGTCGTCGGCATACTGCCGGCCCTTGGCGACGATTGCTTCGATACCGCCGTAGTCGGCGACATAGCGCTGCGCCTGCTCGACCGGCGGATGCTCCCACAGATGCGCGGGGTTGCCGTCGTACCAGCCCATGTACCGCTGGTAAATCGCCTTGACGTTGTGGCTCGTGGAGCCGTAGTAGCCGCGGTTGGCCCACAGTTTGTCGAGTGCGGGCGGGAATTGGAACTGTTCGGCGATCTCCGGCCCGGTGAATCCATGGTTCGTCAACCGCAAGGTCTGGTCGTGCAGGTAGGAGTACATATCCCGTTGGCCGGCGATCCAGGCTGTCCAGTTCTCCCGGCCCCACGTCGGCCAATGATGGGAGGCGAACGCGACATCGGCCTTGTCACCGAACCGCGCGATGGCCTCGTCCAGATACCGGGCCCAGACGCGGGAGTCACGGACGACCGCGCCGCGCAGGGTCAGCACATTGTGCATGTTGTGAGTGGCGTTCTCTGCCATGCAGAGTGCGCGGCGATCGGGGAACAGGAAGTTCATCTCGGCGGGCGCCTCGGTACCGGGGGTGAGCTGGAAAATCATCCGGACCCCGTCGATCTCCTCTTCCTGGCCGGTGCGGGTGATATCCACCGTCGGCGGAATGAGGGTGATGGTGCCGGTAGAGGTGGTCATCCCGAGTCCGGCCCCGATCTGTCCGTCGGGGGCCTTGTTCAGGACCGCGCCGTACATGAAGACCGCGCGCCGGTTCATCGCGTTACCGGCGTAGACGTTCTCGCTCACCGCGTGCTCGAGGAACCCCTCGGGCGCCAGGATCGGGATCTGCGGGTGCCCTTCGGGTACTACTCCCCTGGCCCCGCCGAAATGGTCGGCGTGCGAATGGGTGTAGATCATGCCCTTCACCGGGCGGTCGCCGCGATGCGCGCGGTACAGGGCGAGGCCGGCCGCCGCGGTCTCCGCGGACAGCAGGGGATCGATCACGATGATGCCCTCGCGGCCCTCGACGAACGTCATATTCGACAGGTCGAGATTGCGGACCTGGTAGATACCCTCGGTGACCTCGAAAAGCCCCTGTTTGTTGCACAGCTTCCCCTGCCGCCACAGGCTCGGGTTGGCGGTGGCCGGGCATTCACCCTCGAGGAACCCGTATGCGCCGATATCCCAGACCACGCGCCCGTCGGCCGCCCGCACCACCGGCGGGTCGAGCTCGGCGATGAACCCGCGGTCGACATTCTCGAAATCGGTGGTGTCGTCGAAGTCCACCTGCATGGTCATCGTTACCTCACTCTGCGATTTCTCGGCTGTACAGCGGTCACTGCGCGGAGGTTCGAGCATCCGCTCGTCCGGTGGTCGTCCGGAACGGGACGGGTGTCCGGCATCGCTCACGCTAGCCAGCGTTTCCCGGCGGAGGTATCACCTACCGCGGGTGAATTACCGCGCGTCCCGCAGACCGTGCGCGCCGGAACCGGAAACTCATCCGGCGCGGGTGAGGTCTCGCCGACGTCGGCTCCGCACACTCGAGGTGTACCGTCAGCCCACCGTTCGGAGGACCGGATGCCAGCCGAGGATGCGCCGAAGCCCACCCTGCTGTCGCGTATAACCGTGAACCAATGGCTGGCCGCCGTCCTGATCGTGCTGGCCGCGGTGTTCATCGCGCAGAACCGCAACCGGGTGGATATCAACTTCCTGCTGGTCACCGTTCGCTCACCGATGTGGCTCATTCTGTTGATCATGTTCTTGATCGGCGGGCTCGCGGGTCTGCTGATCAGGCGCCGGGCACGCCGCTGAAATAC
This sequence comes from Nocardia carnea, assembly GCF_029868855.1. Taxonomy (GTDB): domain Bacteria; phylum Actinomycetota; class Actinomycetes; order Mycobacteriales; family Mycobacteriaceae; genus Nocardia; species Nocardia carnea_A. Next base: position 17,315 of record NZ_JARWOV010000116.1, read on the forward strand.
CGGACGATGCCCGCACCCGGGCGTATTCCGGGCCGGCCGGCCCATCGCGGGGAAACCGTGGCGACGGGCCGGGGTTCGGCTCGCCGGGCCCTCGAACCGGCGGTGCCCGGCGGGATCGCCGATCAGCGAGGCGGTTCCGCAGCCCCTGGGAAACGCGGCGGTTCCGCCGTCGCGGCGGCGACACTCGGGTAGATCGGTATCCGGTGCGTTCCGGTTTGCGCGGCCGTCAGTTCATCACCGAACTGTCCGATCGAGCGGGCGATCCGGAAGTCGATACCGCGGTGCGCGAGGCTGTCCCGGAGATCGACCAGCATCGCCGCGGCCGTGATATCGATTGCTGGTGACGTTTCGGCGTCGAGGACCACGAGCCGCGTATGCGCCGTACACAACTGTTCGATCCGGGTCCGCACATGGTCGGCGTTGACGAAATACAGACCTGCCTCCACGCGTACCACCAGCTGCTCGGGTCGTTGCGCGAGACCCGGGTGCCGGTGCACGTCCAGCCACAGACCGTCGCGGGGGCCGAGGACCGCGATATGCGGTCGGGAGCCGCGATAGACCAGCAGGACGATCGCGACCCCGACCCCGATGAGCAGGCCCGGCAGGGTGTCGAACAGCAGTACCCCGAGCAGCGCGGCGAGCGCGGCCACGAAATCGGCGCGCGCGGCCCGGCCGTAGATATGGCCCAGCCAGTCCGACCACACCCGATAGAGCCGCCGCAATGCCGCGATATCGACCAGTTCGATCACCGCCGCGATCACGACCGCGGCGAGGGTGGCCTCGGGCAGCTGTTCGAACAGTCCGGTGAGCAGCAGCAGGGTCACGACCGTCAGCGCCGCCACCACCAGACCGCTGACCTGTGTCTTCGCCCCTGCCGATCCATTGACCGCGGTTTTGGACAGGCTGCCGTTGACCACCATCCCGGAAACGAAACCCGACCCGAGATTGGCGGCACCCAAGCCGAACAGTTCGCGGTCGGGGTCGATTTCGTAGCCCGCCTTCGTCGCATATGTCTTGGCCGCACCCAGTCCTTCGGCGAATCCGATCAACACGACGCCGACCGCGGGCCCCAGCAGATCGAGGTAGTCGCTCCAGCCCACACCTCCGGGCAGGCCGGGAACAGGTAGACCGGGCTCGATCGCCCCGACGATGGCCACGCCTCGGTCGTCCAGGTCGAACAGCGCCACCGCCAGGATCCCGGCCAGTACCGCCAGCAATGCACCCGGGACCAGCGGCAGCCACCGTTTCACCGCGAGCACCAGCAGCAGACTCAGGCCGCCGATCAGCAGTGTCCGCCACTGGGTGTCCCCGAGGTGGGTGAGCACTCCCCACAACTGTTCGAAGAAATCTCCCTCGGGTTTCTCGATTCCGATGATCTTGGGGACCTGGCCCATGATGATGACCAGCGCCAGCCCGACGATGAAACCTTTCAGCACGGGGTCGGAGATGAACGAGGCGATGAACCCGAGCCGCAGCAGTCCGGCGAGCAGCCCGACCACGCCCGTCGTGATCGCGAGCGCGGTGGTGAGCGCGATATAGCGGCCCGCGTCGGCCCCGGCCAGTGGGGTGATCAGCGCGGCCGACAGCGCCGCGGTCGCCGACATCGGGCCCACCACCAGGTGCCGGGAACTGCCGGCCGCGGCGTACAGGACCAGCGACGGGACCGCCGCGTACAGACCGGCCACCGGCGGGACACCCGCGATCGTGGCGTATGCCAGTGCTTCCGGTACGAGCACCGCCCAGACGGTGAGTCCGGCGACGATATCCGGCCGCAACCAGGCGCGCTGATACCCGTGCAGGGAGGGGAACAGCTGAGCGGTGACCGCCCGCGTCCGGGCAGCGACACCTCCTCCCGGCGGCGGAGGGTGTAGTTCACTCACGACCCACCGTGCCCTTCACCGAGGAGTAGTACCCCGGGGGGGGGGGGGGGGGGGGGGGGGGGGGGGGGGGGGGGGGGGGGGGGGGGGGGGGGGGGGGGGGGGGGGGGGGGGGGGGGCCGGCGCCCCGAGAGTGGGGGGGGGGGGGGGCGAGGGCCCCCCC
>NZ_JARWOV010000117.1 GCF_029868855.1 Nocardia carnea
CGAGAGTGAGTCCGGCGGCGGCGGCCGATGCGGCGCGGTGAGGTCTGGGCATGACGGCCAAGCGTAGTCTGCTGGCGTCGTTGGCTGTCGACTGCGGTGGTGGGTTAGGTGAGCGAGCTGTCCGGCTATTACACCGCCGACGATACCGTCTATATCCTGCGGGGCGGCGGCCGGGATCCGTTCGTGTTCGGTAACGTGACCGAGCGGCCGGGGCCGGACGCCCGCCACGCCCAGATCCCGCAGCGCGGCGATGTTGCGGAGACTGTAATCCCACACCGTGTGCCGCCGGAACAATGCGAGCAGGTCCGCGGTGACCCATTGCGAATCCGCCGATATCTGCTCCAGATTGAACAGAACGGCATCGTCGGGGACCGCGAGGTTCCACCAGGACAGCGTATTGCTGCCGAAAACGATATGGCGCCGGCCGGGCAGATCGAGATCGCCGGACAGCACACTGTCCATACCCAGTCGCAGCAACGCGATATGCACGGTTTCGGCGACTTCGCGGAATGCTTCTCGATGCGGGTAGGAAGCCGGTGGCGCAATGGTGACGGCGAACGCGGCGGCACGGGTCGATACAGCTGGCAGATTCACAGGGACTTCCGGCGGTTCTCGGTGGCAGCTTCGGGGCAGCGCCGCAGTGGCGATCGGTATCTCTGCCGACTGTATCGAACGCAGCCGACCACTGCCCCGAACCGCGGAACCGGTTCGAGCCCGGCACGGCACGACGACCTCTCTCCTCGGCCGGCCTACAACTCGACATTCCCGCTCCTGTCGTACTGTGCCGAGGACACCGGGAGCTGGAGGGCCGCCATGATCGATCCACCACAGCCGAGCGATTACGTGCCGATCCGGCCGTGCAAAGTACTGTCCGGGCAGACGCGCACTCGGCCGGCGGCCGCGACCCCGGCGATCTGCCGCATCCGTCGATGAGTTGCTGCGGGCCGTCGCGCCGGACCGTACTCGGGGCATTCGGTCTGGCCGCGCTGCTGTCCACCGCCGGACTACCCGGCGGCGGCCGCGTCACCGCGCAATCCGGTTCGATCGTGGCCACCGACCTCGAGGTCGTCACGGTCACCGATACGTCCGCCGTACTCACCTGGACCAGCCGCGGCCCTGACGCGGCCGGACGGCTCGTCCCGGTAGATACCGACGGCGAGGTGCTGCTGGCCCCGGCAGGCGGTCCGCCGCTCCGTCAGGTGTGGGGGTCCGGCGCGGCCACCGCCTTCCACTACGCCGAGATATCCGGCCTCGAACCGGGCCGCGCCTACCGCTTCGAAGCACGCTCCGCCGGGGTGCGGGCGGTACCGGCGGTCTCGGCAGCCACCGGATTGCCGGGCACACCGGAAACCACCGGAACCTTCGCCACCCTCGTCCCACCACCCGGGCGCCTACTGCGAACCCTCGCGCTGGCCAACGATATCCACTATGGCGAAACCGTGAGCGGGCTGGTGGTGGGCGAACTGCCGCCGGGTTTCCGGCAGGAACCGGGGCTGCCGCCGTACCCGCAGGTCATGCTGGACGCTCTGCTCGACGACCTGCGCCGAGCCGACCGCGGCGCGGAAATACTGCTACTCGCAGGTGATCTCAGTGCGGAGGCCCGCCCGGAGGAACTGCGCGCGGTCCGTAACCGGCTGGACCACTGGGGTAACGCGGGGCGCGACTATCTGGCGGTACGCGGTAATCACGATCGCCCACACCCGGGCACCGACTACACCGGTTGTCCCGTGGCCCCCGGCACTGCCGCGCACCACGATTGCTGGAGCGAGGTTTTCGGGCCGCGGCAACAACTTGTCGAACACGAACTGGGCGGCCTGCGGTTGCTCGGATTGGATACCAGTGCGCTCGACGGTGCGGGCGGAATCCTCGACGCACCGCAACTCGACCATGTGAGCGCGGTGCTACATGCCGAACCCGACCGCCCCACAATCGTTTTCGGCCATCACCCGGTGACCGCAGAGTCCGGTATCACCAATATCGGCGGCCCCGGGTTCGTCCTGGACCGCCCGAGCGCGTTACGGCTGCAGCACCTCTACGACACGGCACCCGGCGTCTTCCTACAGCACAGTGGTCACACCCACCGCACGCGCAGGACCCGGCCCGATACCGGATGTTCGGTCGAATTCCTCGAGGTCGCGGCCGTCAAGGAGTACCCGGGCGGTTACGGCCTGCTGCGGATCTACGAGGGCGGTTACACAGTGAACTTCTACAAGACCCGGACCGCGGCCGCGCGCCGCTGGAGCACGCTGACCCGCGGCGAGTACTTCGGACTGCTTCCCGACTACACCCTGGGCACCTTCGCCGACCGCAACCACGTTGTGCTGCGCGACTTCTCAGGACTGAGTTGAGTCGCGCCCGTCGCGCCGGGGCCGGGGCGACCCGGCTCCGGCCGGCACTTCGAGCGAGCGGCGGGAATCGAACCCGCGTGAACGGCTTTGCAGACCGTTGCCTCAACCACTCAGCCACGCCCGCGTGACCAGGTGATCATTGCCGGTGCGCGCCCTCGCGAACCAGGGTTCGGATCACGTGGATCGTAATCGGCCGGCGTGCCGCCGGGCACCGCGAGACCTCGATCCAGAGAACAGGGCCGGACAGGGCACCGCGGTGCGAGACGTACGGCCCGCATCGATATCCCGCGGCCCGTCGGTTCCGGGCCGCGCGGTGCGATCGGCCCCCGTGGCGCCGTGCGATGATCGAACACATGTCTCGTCCCCGGCCACTACCCCTGGACCCGATACAGGAGGCCCATCGTCAATGGGTCGGCCACGGCTGGGGCACGGTCGCCGACGGGATGGCGGCCGTTACCTCGCTGGTCCGGGCGCAGCAGATCGTCATGGCCCGGGTGGACGAAGCGCTGCGGCCCACCGGGCTCACTTTTTCCCGCTACGAACTGCTGCAGTTGCTGAACTTCAGCGCCACCGGCGCGCTGCCGATGGCGGTGGCCAGCGCACGGTTACAGGTCCATCCGACCAGCGTCACCAATTCGGTCGACCGGCTCCAGGCCGCGGGGCTGGTGAACCGGGTGCCGCATCCGAACGACCGGCGCGCGACCCTGATCGAGATCACCGATGCCGGGCGTTCGCTGGTCGCCGAGGCCACCGAGTACCTCAACGAACGGGTGTTCGCCCACCCGGAACTCCCGCCGGACCGGTTGCGGACGCTGTTGCAGTTGCTGACCGAGTTCCGGCATACGGCGGGCGACTTCGATACCGGCGAGGAGCCGGCCCGCTGGACCGAACCGTGAGCTCCGGCGGGTGTGGGCGCGGACCCGGCAAACAACGGTGCGGAAAACATACCGATCGGCCCCTTACTCCTGATCGGTAGCAAACGAATAACGGCCAGGCACCCGATCAGCAAATTTCTCGGTGATTCGGCTTGGCAACCCCGGCCGCGCAGCGCACCATATGTTTATGGTGCTGGTCCTCGGGGTATCGGTGGGCTCCTCGGGAGCGCGCGCCGTACTCACCCATTCCGATCAACCGCACCTGCCGCCGATCGACCGCTGCCATATCCCCCGCCCGCCGCGAGCGCCCCTCATCGACCCGGTACTCACCGCGGTCCGGCGGATGCATACCGCGGCCCGTCAACGCGACGAGTACATCACCGGCACCGCCGTGAGCTGCCGGGACCACCGGCAGGCCGAACTGGTCGGCGAAGCCCTCGGCACCGGCCGGGTAACCCTGGTGGACGAGCCGCTGGCTCAACTCCGGTATCTGCGGTTCACCGAGCAACTGCCGGCATCCGGTTCGGTGATGTTGTTCGACCTCGGATCGTCCGGGCTCACCCTGACGCAGGTGGACTGCCGAACCGATTCGGTGATCGCCGCCGCCCACCACCCGGGCCTCGGCGGCGACACCTACGACGAACTGCTGTGCGAATGGCTCGACCGGGCGGGAGTGTTCACCGATGAGGCGGCCGCCGGCCGATACCGGGAGGCGTTGAGCAGCGCGCGGGTGGTCACCGCCGCCGATCCGGCCACCGCCGAACGCGCGGTGATCACGCGCTCCGATCTCACCGAACTCTGTGCCGAACCCGTGGCGGAGGCCGTAGGACTGATCCGGCGGGTGAGCGAACAAGCCGAGGTCCCGGCCGAAACCGTTGCCCTGCTCGGCGGCTGCGCCCGCAACCCGGCGCTACGAGCCCGGCTGGCCGAGCTGCTCGATCTCCCGCTGGTCTGCGACCGGGAACCCGAGTACGTCTCGGCGCGGGGGGCGCTGCTGTTCGCGGCCCAGCGGCCCGTCGCCGGAAACCACACCGCGCATATCCGGGCAGGGGGTCAGGTGGTGCCGCTGAGCCCGCCGGTGGTCGGCCGGCGGAAGGTGTACGCGGCGGCGGCCGTCACCATCGGCCTGGGCGCCACCGTGGCCGGCCTGCTCACCGCACAGAACGGTACAGCGCAGCCCGCCCGGACCACCTACGTGCCGACAGATATCCTCGACGCCCCGCCCGAGCCCTGACCGCGCGACCGTTCAGCGATTGGTGAATTCGGCTGTCCGCTTGTCCACGAACGCCGCCATCCCCTCTTTCTGATCCGCGGTGGCGAACAACGAGTGGAACACCCGGCGCTCGAACCGCAGACCCTCGCTCAAGGTGGTTTCGAACGAGCGGTTCACGGCTTCCTTGGCGATCATGGCGACCGGCAGCGACATCGAGGCGATGGTGCCGGCGACCTCCAGGGCGGTATCGAGCAGTTCCGCGGCGGGCACGATCCGCGAGACCAGCCCGGCGCGTTCGGCCTCCTCGGCGTCCATATTGCGCCCGGTGAGCACCAGGTCCATGGCTTTGGCCTTACCGATCGCGCGGGTGAGCCGCTGCGAACCACCGATACCCGGGATAACGCCCAGTTTGATCTCCGGCTGCCCGAACTTGGCGGTATCGGCGGCGATCAGCAGATCGCAGATCATGGCCAGCTCGCAGCCGCCGCCCAGCGCGTACCCGCCCACGGCGGCGATGGTCGGCTTACGGAACTGGGCCAGCCGCTCCCAGCGGGCGAAGTAGTCGTCCATGAACATGTCCATATAGGACTTGGGCTGCATCTCCTTGATATCCGCGCCCGCGGC
>NZ_JARWOV010000118.1 GCF_029868855.1 Nocardia carnea
CCACCCCCCCCTGCAATACCATCCCCCCCCGGGGCCACCCCCCGCCCCCCGCCCGCCGCTCCCCCCCCGGGGGCGGGGGTCGACACCACCCTTCGGGAGGAAAGTGGCGACGAGTTCGAGGATGTCGTCAGCGGCAGTGAGCTCGAAGTGGTGCGGTTCTCCGCACTCGGCGAGCCGGCCACCGGACCATTCGAGGCGTACCGAGTACTCGGTATCGTCGAGGGTGCGCCCGAATACACACGACCTGTCCCCAGTGCGCTCCAGCACGGTCCGATGCCGTTCCGGCACAGACCAATCCGCGGTATGGAAGAACCCGGCGCTGGCGTAGGGAAACCGAACGGCGACAGCGGCCTGCCCGGTGGTGAGCAGCGCCGACTCTATCCGGAAGGCCACACGGGCCAGCCGCGGATCGGCGACGGTGGTGACCCGCATTTCCCGTCCCGCGTACGCGAAGGCACTGGTGACTGTGCCGGTCCACAGGTCGAGCTGCTGGTGCGGAACATCGAGGACGGCTGGGTCGTCCACTGCCGGGGTTCCTGGTCGGGGGCGCAGTGCCAGTCCGATCCGGGCCAGGTCGAGGCGGTGCGGGTTGACGTGTAACCACGTCCCGGCGCGGTATTCTTCCGGCACTTCGGCACCGAACACAGCTGCCATATCGAACCGGTCCGGATACTGCACCGGACCGCGCGGCGTCTCGTAGGTGGACAGGGCATCGTCGAGCACGAACCCGTCCGGGTTCGGCATCGAATGCCAGCCCCAGGAGGTCATGGTGGCGGTATTGACCGCCGACCGCCCTGCCGGGTAGGCGGCGGTCTGATCGTGGAACGCGGTGAAGGTCTGCATACCGGTGATATCGGCGGTGAATCCGAAGTCGCCGTTGCCCACCGTCACCGGGCAGGAAGGATCCGGCGTCGTCAGGGTCACGGTGTGCCGCCGGACCACCGACTCACGGTCGATCATCTGTATTCCCTTCTCAGCGGACCGATGTGATTCGAGTAGCGACCAGCACACCACTGAGCACCGCGAGCGCCGCGGCGACCAGGTACAGCAGTGTGTAGTTCTTGTCGTCACCGGTGGCGCCGATGAGCAGGAACAGCGGCGCGATGAAGGGTGCGACGCCTTGCGGTATGGCCGTGGAGAATTGGTAGATGCCGACGTAGCGGCCGGCGTCGGTCTCCCGATCGGGTACGACGTCCAGCATCAGCGCCATATCCACGGACGCGAACAGGCCGAGCCCGAGATTGCCGATGATGACACCCGCGATGATGACCGGCACGCTCGGCGCAAGCGCCATGATGATCGCCCCGACGGCGAATATCGATCCGCCCGCCAGGACGAACACCCGGCGCCGTTGTAGCCGGTCGGAGAGGAAACCACCGCCGAGGGCGCCGAGCATCGTGGCCGGCAACGCACCGCCCGCCATGATCGCGACTATCCCCGACACTTCTTCCACACTGACATCCATGCGGGAGGCGATGAAGAACGCGGTGAATGTCGTGTTGAAGGTCACCGCGAGCATGAACAGGAATTTGCCGAGCCAGTTCCATGCGAAATCGGGAGAACGGCGCGGGTCGAAGGTGAAGGAGCCGACCAGCGAACGAAGGGTCGGTGGTGCGGTCCGGACCTTCGCGTTCCGGGTGTCCGGTTCGGGTACGGCGAGGACGAACAGTCCCACCGCCACCATCGCCACGATGCCGGGAACCAAGAACAACGCGAGCGTGTTGCTGGACAGCGAGCCGGCGATGAGCGCCCCCGCCACCGGGGCCAGATGCTGCACAACACCGAGCATGGCCGATACCCGGCCACGCTGCGTGGGGGCCAGTCGATCGGCCTGCGAGGCCAGCAGAACCGTGATCACCCCGTTGAATCCGGCCTGCGCAATGACCCACCCGAGACAGAGCACCAGGATATTCGGTGATCGGGCCATCACGAGCAGCCCGAGAATGCCGACGACCAGGCCCGCGACGGCAACAGGCCGACGCCGGCCGAACCTGTTACGCAAGCCATCACTCAGCCGGCCGATCAGCGGCCCGGTCAGGACCGCGCCGAGACCACCGGCACCGGCGATATAGCCCAGGTATTCCTCGCGGCCGGGAGCGAGCTGCTCCACCCGGATCGCGAGGGATATCGCGATCGGGGTCACGAACGCCATGTAGACACCGAAAACCGCGAAGATCATCAGCACGACATAGCGGGGACCTGCCGGTGTGATCGTCGCGGACTCACCGGCGGCAGGGCCGGAACGGGCGGGAAGGGGATGATCGCCCGCGGACGGTCCATCCGCGGGCGGCTCTTCGAAAGGAGTGAGCGTCATGAGGACCTCGATGTCGGGATGATTCTGCTCATCGCAGGTGGCCGAAACGTTCGGCACAAGCGCATATGCTGCGCTGACGCGCGTTACAAACGCGCGTTAGTACTGAACCTCAAAACAGAATACACTTCAAGTGAGGCGGCGATAACGGATCGGCCACAACACGTCCGCCACGAACGTGAGATGGGCGCTCGCATGCTCCCCTCGCCGATCATCGAGATCGAACACTGGACAGGCAGGGAATGTGAAGAGGCAAACGACGCGATCCGCCAAACGTGTCACGAGTAGCGACGTCGCCTTCGCGGCAGGCGTCTCCCGCACGACGGTCAGCTTCGTGCTGAACAACCGCGCCGATCAATCGATTTCGGAAGAGACCAGGCAACGCGTCCTCGACGCAGCTCAGCGCCTGGAGTACCGGCCGAACGCGTCGGGCCGAGCCCTGGCCGCGGGACGCAGCGATATCGTCCTGCTGTCCATCCCCGACCTGCCGATGGGCGCCGGAATCAACCGATTCGTCGAGGAACTCGCCGCAGCCCTCGCCGCCCACGACCTGACCCTGGTCACCCACCTCGCCGGAGCGCACGGCACACCATTGCCGGACGTGTGCGCCACGGTCAACGCCTCGGCGGTCGTCGGCTTCTCACCGTTCGAACCCGAGACCGCGGCCGCCTTACGTCGCGCCGGCGCCGAAGTTGTGCTGCCCGAGGGACACCCGGACGAACCGATCATGGAACCGGTGGGCAGGCTACAGGCCGAACATTTGATCGGCCGCGGGCACCGACGACTCGGGTACGCCCTCCCCGGACACCCGAACCTACGAGCGATGGCACAGGAACGCTTGCTCGGCGCACAACAAGCATGCGCCGAGGCCGGGCTCGAGCCGCCCGCGGTGCGCGTGGTGAACCTCGATATCATCGCCGCCACCGAAGCCGTGCAGGCGTGGACACGTGATTCGGTCAGCGGCGTCTGCGCTTTCGACGACGATACCGCCCTCGCCGTCCTCGCCGGCCTGCGCGAGACCGGCCGCAGCGCACCGGCGGATCTCGCCGTGATCGGCGCCGACGACATCCCCGCCGCGGCGCTGGCAGGACCACCGCTGACCACGGTCGTCTTCGATCTCCGGTCGGCGGGACGACGGCGCGCCGAGGCGGTCGTCAGCGCCCTGATCGGCGGACCTCCGCAGTCTTCTCCGGTGTCGGGCCGGCCCTACATCATCGAACGCCGCTCGACCTGAACCCGGCCACTGCGGCGGCCGCAGGTCGCCGCCGACACCGAAGCTGCACCACGGATCGGACCGGCACGATGCCCGGCGGCGGGCCCACTGCTGACCAACCCGGCACCCGAAGCCGCCGCGCACAACGCCTCGACATCACAACCATCTGTGCTAACCTCGCAAGAGGTAACGCGCGTTACCTTACTGTCGGTAATCCTGCCGAGGCCGTTCTCTGAGGCATACACAGTCGCTTCGTTCGGCCGGAACCCGTTCCCCATTCAGAGTTTTCACCGAGGAAGGCAGAGCATGTCGCGCGAGGAGTTCAACCGGAACTGGAGCTACCGCCGGAAGGTGACCCCGTTCCAGGAACTCGGAGGTTCCCATGTCGCGGCATGGACGCCGGTCACCCTGCCGCACGATGCACTGATCGAAGCCGACCGCCATCCCGACGTGCCCGGTGGGCACACCAACGGCTACTTCCCCGGCGGGGCGTTCGAATATCGCAAGACCTTTCCCGTTCCCGAGGACGAGCGCGGCACCCTCGCCTATCTCGAGTTCGACGGTGTGTACCGCGATGCGGTGGTCACCGTCAACGGCGCGCTCGCCGGCCGGCACCCCTACGGCTACTCCCGCTTCGTGGTCCGGATCGACCCGTTCCTGCGGTTCGGCGCGGAGAACGAGGTGACAGTGGCGTGCCGGTCCCACCTCGACAGCCGCTGGTACACCGGCTGCGGTATCTACCGGGATGTCCACCTCATCAGGAAGAACCCGGTCCACCTGGCTGTCGACGGCGTCCGGGTCACGACGCCGGACGTCGACGACGAGTTCGCTCTTGTCGAGGTATCCGCGCAGGTGGACAATGCCGGCACAGTGGCAGCAGCGATCACGGTCGAAGCCACCCTGACCGGCGAGGCCGGCGCCGAGCTCACCCGCGCGACTACACCCATGACGGTCCTCCCCGGCGGGAACGACACCGCACGACTGCGCATGCTGATCCAACGCCCGCGCCGCTGGAGCGCGGAGACACCACACCGATATACCGCCCGTGTCGCGGTGAGCGGCGGCGGCCGGGGCTGGGACGAGGTCGAAATCCCCTTCGGTATCCGAACGGTCCAGGTCGACCCACGCCGCGGACTTCGGATCAACGGCACACCGGTGAAGTTGCGCGGCGCATGCCTGCACGCCGACAACGGACCGCTCGGTGCCGCCGCGATCGGGCGGGCCGAGGAACGCAAGATCGAGTTGCTGAAAGCGGCCGGGTTCAATGCCGTTCGCAGCTCGCACCATCCCGCCGGCAGTGCCCTCCTCGACGCCTGCGACCGACTCGGTATGTACGTCATCGACGAAGCCTTCGACATGTGGATCCAGGGCAAGAGCGACTTCGACTACTCCGCGGACTTCCCGCAATGGTGGGAGCGCGACCTGGCAGCAATGGTGGCCAAGGATTTCCACCACCCCAGTGTGCTGGCCTACAGCATCGGCAACGAGAATCCCGAAACCGGCACGCCCGACGGTGGCCGATGGACCAGGCGCATGGTGCGGGTGCTCCGCGACCTCGACCCCACCCGCCCGGTGACCAATGGCATCAACGGGTTCGTCTCGGCCCTCGACGCCGTGCTCGACGGGATGCGACAGCAACGAACCGCATCCACGGAATCGGCCCCGACCGATGCGCCCACCGGCGCCGGGGTGAACGGGATGATGCACCAGTTCAGCGAACTGATGGGGCAGATCACCGCTTCCCCCGCTGTCACCGAGCGAACCCAGGAGTCGTTCGCCGCACTGGACATCGCCGGAATGAACTATGGCGAATCCCGCTACGAACTCGACGACAAGCTGTTCCCCGATCGCGTTGTCCTGGGAACCGAGACCTGGCCGACGGTGATCGACCGCAACTGGGCACTGGTGCAGCGACTGCCCCACGTCATCGGCGACTTCACCTGGACCGGACTCGACTACCTCGGCGAAACCGGTATCGGACTGATCCGCTACGCGGACACGGCGACCGGTGGAACCGGGTTCTCCCCCGGCTATCCCGGACTCACCGCCAACTGCGGCGATCTCGACCTGACCGGACACCGCCGGCCCGTGTCCTACTACCGCGAGATCGTCTTCGGACAGCGCAAAGATCCCTGGATCGCGGTGCAACCACCACGAAACCACGCAAGGACGATCGCGGTCGCCACCCCCTGGGCCTGGAGCGACACCGTCGCGAGCTGGAGCTGGCCCGGCCACGAAGGCGACCCGGTACACGTCGAGGTATACGCCGACGGCGACGAGGTCGAGCTCCTGCTCGACGGCGAAGTACTGGCACGCAACCCGATCGGCACCGAGCGTGCTTTCCGCGCCGACTTCGAGGTCGCCTACCGGCCCGGCGAACTCACCGCCGTCACCTACCGGAACGGTGAATCGACCGGCCGGACAGCCCTGGCCTCGGCCGGCGAGGCACAACAACTGACGCTGACGATCGACCGCCACGTACTGCGCGCCGACACCACAGACCTGGCGTTCATCGGCATCGCCGTCACCGACGACGCGGGCGTCGTCCACACCGGCGCCGAGCACGAAATCCGGGTGGCTGTGCACGGTGCGGGAGTTCTGCAGGGACTGGGCAGCGCAGCTCCGGTCACCGACGAGAACTTCGGTACCGGTCACCGCCGGACCTTCGACGGACAGGCACTCGCGATCGTCCGGCCCACCGCGCCGGGGAAGATCACTGTCACTGTGGAAGCCGATGCCTGCGCACCGGTGACCGCGATCATCGGAGTCGCGCCTATCTCGTGACCTGCCGGCGCACAACCCGTTCGGCGCCGGAGCACCTCGTTACCTCTTCGATGAGCTCGAGAAGAGGGTCGACTGTCAAGACGGTCGCTTCACTGCAATGTCACTGACCGCGTCATAGAGGGACCATACGGAGCGGGTTCGGGTGTATCCGGGGAATCGTGTGACCTTCGTGTCGTCCACAAACCAGCTTCCCGGCTGGATCTCGCACCACAGCCCGGGCATTCAGCCACACCACCAGGAGTCCGGGACCGGACCACCAGCCCCGAACCCGCCACACCCACATCCTCGACCACCAGCGGCGACAAACCCGAAAACATCGCGCCGACAACGACGCTCACCTCAGCCACCGGGCTCTCGTGCCGCCGTCACCTCACAGGCGCCACCTAAAGTGGGCCAGAGCCCTAAAAAACCACAGTCCCGGCAGTCCCAGCGCTAGGAGCCGATAACCGGAGTCCCGCGCGGCGTGGTTATGTGCTGAGGACGCCGTAGGCGGTGGCGAGGTGGGCGATTCGCTGGGCGCGACCGAGGCGGGGCAGGCCGCTACCGTCGCGGACGACGCGGCCGCGAGCTTCGAAGTCGGTGAGGAAGCGGCGGGCCCAGATTGCTTCCTCGGGAGTGGGGCTCAGGGCGTCGTTGACGCGGCGACCTTGTTATGAGGCAGGCAGAGGCGTGTGGTGTGTTGCGCGGTCATCTGTTCATCCTTCCGGGCGGTCGACGGAATGCGCGGGTTCGCGGCCCGCCAGGACATCGATAACGGCATGCGCAGCCGACAGACCCGCGCGTAAGCGGGCTTCGGTGGTCTGTCCGGCCAGGTGCGAAGTGATGATCACGTTGCCGAGGTCGCGCAGCTGGCTCTGGGCCGGCAGTGGTTCGTGGGCGAGGACATCGAGTGCGGCGCCGGCGATTTCGCCGGTGCTCAGGGCGGAGAGTGTCAGAATTTTTGTGGGCGAAACGGTGAAAAGCCTTGCTAGCCTTCGGTTATCCGCTCACTGTAGAACAGCGCGAGCGTGTTGAGTATATCCTTCCATCCGCTGATCTTTCCAGTGATGTTCGGCCGGTTTTTCAATGGGTTTCGTATGACGAGGTAGAGCACTTTCAGTGCGGCTTGCTCGTTGGGAAAATGCCCACGCCGACGGGTCGCGTGCCGGAACCTGGCGTTCAGACTTTCGACCGCATTCGTGGTGTAGACAAGTTTCCGGATAGGCGCCGGGAACTTCAGAAACGGCGTGAATTGCTCCCAGCTGTTGCGCCAGACCGCGATCATCGCCGGGTATTTCGGCTCCCATTCCGCGGCAAACTCGTCGAACAGCGATTCAGCAGCTTCGACAGTGGGGGCGGTGTAGATGGCCCGGAGTTCGGTAGTGATCCGGCTCCAGTACTTGCGAGAAGTGTATTTCAGGCTCGCGCGTACGAGGTGGACCACGCATTGCTGGACATCGGCCAGCGGCCAGGTGTCGTTGATCGCCTCCGGGAGCCCTTTCAAGCCGTCGCAGCAGACGATCATCACGTCGGCGACGCCGCGGTTACGCAGCTCGCCGAGCACACCGGCCCAGTGTTTCGCCCCTTCACCGCCGGTGCCGACCCACAGACCCAGCACGTCACGCTCACCGGCCAGGGTGACACCGACCGCGACGTAGACCGGCCGATTCACAACCCTGCCGTCCCGGATCTTCACGAAAATCGCATCGATCAGCACCACCGGATACACGCGTTCCAGCGGTCGTGACTGCCATTCATTCATTTCGTCGACAACCCTGTCGGTTACCTTCGAAATCAACTCACGTGAAACGTCTACATCGTAGATTTCCGACAAATGCTTCTGGATCTCTCCGGTCGTCAACCCCTTCGCATACAGCGAAATGATCGACTCGTCGAAACCTTCCACACGCCGGGAATGCTTCGGAACCATCACCGGTTCGAATTCCGATTTCCGATCTCGCGGCACATCGATACGCACCGAACCGACATCGGTATGCACCGTCTTCTGCGACCGGCCGTTGCGATGGTTCCCGTCTCCGCTGACAGTCGAGTCGCCCTTGGAATATCCCAAGTGTTGGTCCATTTCAGCGTTGAGCGCCGCCTCCAGGACGGTTTTCGTGATCTGCGACAGCAATCCACCCGGACCGGCCAGCGACACCCCTTCTTTGCGGGCTTTATCCACCAACTCCTGGGCGATCCGGACATCCAGACCGTCCGCCGGCGACGACCCTTCGGCCGCCGGCACCGACTTCTCCGACACGATGATCCCTTCCGCTGAGGCAGGCCGCCTCAGCCTCTCCGATCACCGTCCCGCCCACAAGATCACTGACAGACCCCGCGGACCTGCGTGTGTTGGCTCTGGGCGTGAATGCCGACAGCGGTTTGTCGTGAATATCGACAACGGTTTGCGGTCGCAGTGCTGCTCCTGTGCGTGAAAATGAACACCACCCGGCCGGTGTGTCGGCGGGTGGTGTCGGGTGTGTTGGGTTCGGGTGCTGAGGAATGGGGAGAAGGTCCGGGAAGCGAGCCGGGTGAATCTGCTGTCCGCCGGATGATGCGGCAACGGTTCCGTCGGATGAAATCACCGCTTCCCGGTGATGACGACCCCGCTTTTTTCCGATAGCCTGCTCTCGGTCGGACAGACTGCCTCGGCGTCCGCGACCAAGGGGGTGGCCTGACAGTGATCTGTAGTCGAACCGGATCGTGGATCATCCGGGGGGCGGCGTGTCACGTTTTATCGCGATACGTCTGCCAGAGCCACCTCCTTCGCCGGGGCGGTGTCGGCCAAACGGAAAGATCCCAGGGTGATGTGTGCCGAGTGCGATGAGCAGGTGCGATTTCCCGGTGCCGGAATCGCCGATCAAGCAGAGCGGCAGGCCTTTGCGGATCCAGTCGCAGGTGGCGATAGTGTGGATCGCGGCGGCGTCGACGCTGGTGTTGGCGTCGAAATCGCACGCCCGCAGTGACTTGTCGTGCGGGAATCCGCCCGCGCGGATGCGGCGTTCGGAGCGTCGGCGGTCTCGTTCGTCGCACTCGGCAAGCAGGAGTTCGGCCAGGAAAGCTCGGTAGGACATCTGGTCGCGGGCGGCATGCTCGGCGGTGTCGTTGAACTGGCCGCGGATCGTGGGGAGTCGTAGAACCCGGCAGGCTTGGTCGATGGCCGCGTCGGCGGCCTGCTCGGTCAGTCCATGGCGGCGTCCGATCGTGGAAGTGGTGGTCATGAGGTGCCTTTCTGGGTTCGTGGGAGGCGGAGCAGCTGGTCGCGGGCTGAGACTCGGTAATCTTGCGGGCTTCCAACGAGACCGCATCAGCGGTCAGCGCTTCGGCCTGCAAGGCCGCGGCCAACGCGTCGACGAACAGGTCGTGAGGCAGGTTGCGTTGCAGCAAAAGCACGTCGATCAGCGCGCGGGTGCCGACGGTGTCACCGTGGGTTTTGCGGGCTGCGACCCACCAGGCTTCGTGGATCGGGGTGAACTTGCCGGCTTGCCGTGCCTGTTCCAGCGTGGTCGCTCCCGGTAATGCACCTGGTTTGCGGAGCAGGCCCGCCCTTCCAGATAGTGGTCGAGTTCGAGCCGAGTACCAGCCTTCGTCGGCAGCCGTTCGTGCCGGGCGATCTCAATCCCCCGTCATAGACGACCAGCTCCGAGGCGTGCAGCAACACCCGAACCGAGCGGCCGATGGACCGGACCGGGACAGAGTACTTGTTGGTGCGGACCGAGACCTGCGAATACCGGTCGACCCGCAAACTGAACCAGCGTCCGGTCTCGAACTCCTCGTCGGGCAACGGCCGCAGCAACCGCTGCTCGACTGCGAACATCTCACCGATCGTGCGCGGACGGGAACCGATCCGCCGATGATCATCAGCAGCGTCAGCGGCATCGGTCATCTCGTTGAGCTCGGCGATCGAGTCCACCTCCGGCACCGGGACCAGATGATTGCGGCGGAACCAGCCCACCTGGCCCTCGACACCACCTTTCTCGTGAGCGCCCTCGATGCCGGGCTGGTAGTAGAAGGCTTCCAGCCCCAGGTGCGACCGGAATATCGTCCAGCGCTCGGCCTCCTTGCGGGCCCGGGTGAAACCGACCACCTGCATCACCGCCGAGCGCAGATTGTCGTAGCGGACCTTGCCGGTAGGGACACCGCCGAGTACCCGCAAGGCGTGCAAGTGGCCTTCGAAGAAGGCTTCCTGACCCGCCGACAGCGACACCCGGTGAACCGCCTTGCCCGAAAACGACATCCGGAAGCAGAACAGATAGCAGGTCACCAGCTCCCCACGGAGCCGGATCGTGACCTCGCCGAAGTCGACCTCGGCTTCCTGTCCTGGTCGATGCGTCTGCGGGATGAACACCTTCACCGGCCTCGGCCCGCGGCGGCCGAGATCTCCGGCTTGCTTTCGCGCACATACCTGCCCAGCACCGAATACGACACGTCGGTCATCCCGTGCTCATCGATCAGCCGGTGATAGATCCGCCGCAGCGTGTGACGCTGTTTACGCGGCGCATCCAGATCCGCCCGCAGGATATCGTCGATGAACGCCGTGAACGGCTCGATCTTCGATCCGCGCGGCGTGTACTTCTTCCGCTCGGCCGGAGCCGACTCCCGCGCCTGCGTCACCGTCCGGAACCCGACATTGTGCTTGCGCTGGATCTCCCGGTTCGACAACCCGGCCCGCACATCACGACGAATCGCCGCGCACAACTCAGCCCGCGACATCGCCATAGGCAATTCCTCATCCGAGCAGCAGGGCCGCCCAGATCCGATCCGACCTCAGCTGGTGAAGCACGATCATCGTGCCACCACAAGCCCTTCGGTGGTGTCGAAATTCGCGATCACGAACATCCCGCTCTGACAGGCGGTGTCGAAATTCGCGTACAACGGTGTCCAGGTTCGCGATCAAAGCCAGTGTGTCGTAGATCCGAGAGACTCCGGATACCTTCGACCCACTGTCGCGGATCGCGACGTCAAGCGGAATGAAGCGTTATCACCGTGATTTCACTGGGCGCGAAGATACGGAAGGGAGGACCCCAGAAACCCGAGCCCCGGCTGGTGTACAGCTGTGTCCGTTCGCCGTGTCGGCTCAACCCGTGCACGGTGGGTTGATCGAGGCGGACCAGGTAGTTGAACGGCCAGATCTGCCCACCGTGGGTATGGCCGGCGATCTGGAGGTCGACACCGGCAACTGCGGACTCGAAAACCTGCTTCGGTTGATGCGCGAGCATCAGCACCGGCAGCCCGGGATCGACGCCCGCCAGCGCATCGTCGAAGTTCGCGCCGTGACCACTCAGTTCCGCCGACTCCGCAGTGGCGTCGTCGACGCCCGCGAGTACGAGGCGGTCACCGCCGCGCTCGACGGCAATATGCTCGTTGTGCAGAGTTTTCCAGCCGATCGAATCCATGTAGTCGAGCCAGCCCTGCGCCTCTCCGAGGTACTCGTGATTGCCGGTGACATAGACCCTGGCGAGCCCGGCCTCCATGGTGGCGAGCGGGGCCGCCTGCCCACGTCGCAGCTCCACGGGGCCATCGGCGATATCACCGACATGGGCCACGATATCGGGACGTAGTTCGTTCACGGCCGCAGCA
>NZ_JARWOV010000119.1 GCF_029868855.1 Nocardia carnea
GTCGACGCGATGAACGAGGCCATCCTGGCGCACGATCCACACGGGCGGACGGTGCCGTACATGCTGTCCGGCGGTACCGATGCGAAGGCGTTCGCGCATCTGGGGATCCGGTGCTTCGGATTCGCGCCGCTGCGGGGCCGCCGCCGGCGCGGCCCGCCCCCCCCCCCCCTCTTCGTTATCTGTGGGCCTGTGGATCGTCCCAGCTGTTACCTGCCGGCATCCTGGTATGCCTTGACCGCGGCATCCAGCTCGTCCAACGCCCGGCCGAAGTCCTCGAAGTTCCCGGTACGCATCGCAGTGCGGACCGCTTCGATCTTGCGGTTCAGTTCGGCCGCGGCGGCGTTCTGCGCCGCCGAACCCGTTGCCGCCGGTGGCGGGGCTGCACCGTCGGTCGTACCGGCGCCCTGGTCCTGGGGTTCCTGATCCGTTTCGGCCGGTGGCGGCGCGGCGCCGGGACTCGGTCGCGTGGCCGGATCGCCACCCGACGGGGTCGCCAGCGCACCGGCCCCCGGCAGCACCTGGTTCAGCGCGTCGGCGAGGGTCGACCCGTACCCGACCTTCACGCTGCCCGCCTGGTCGCGATAGCTCACCAGCACGCGCAGGAGCTGGGGGAAGGTCGCCGTGTTCTGGCCGGTATTGCGTTCGTTGTAGAACGGCTCGACGTACAGGATCCCGCCGTCGGCAACCGGCAAGGTGAGCAGATTGCCATATCTGATCTTGTTCGAGTTGGACAGCAGTGTCTTCTCCTGCGAGACCTGCGGCGCCGTCGTCATCGTGTTCTGCGTCTGCTGCGGCCCCTGTGTCTGGGTATCGGTCGGCAATTGCAGGATTCTGAACTTGCCGTAGCCCTCGGGATCGGAGCGCACCGAGATATAGGACGACAGGAACTGCCGGTTGTAGCCGACCATCGCGCTGGTCAGGTTGAATGACGGCTTACCGGTCTCCGGATCGCCCAGCAGCACGTAGTAGGGCGGCTGGCTCGCCGACACACCCTCCACCGTCGGATCGGCCGGCACCGACCAGAACGCGTTGTTGGTGAAGAACTCGCGCGGATCGTCCACGTGGTACTTGGTGAGCATCTCGCGCTGGACCTTGAACAGATCCTCGGGATACCGGAAATGCGCCCGCAGCTCGGGACTGATCTCGCTCTCCGGGTTCACCGCGTCGGGGAACACCCCGCGCCAGGCCTGCAGGACCGGATCGGTGGGGTCGGTCTCGTAGAGCTCGACGGTGCCGTCGTAGGCGTCGACGGTCGCCTTCACCGAGTTGCGGATGTAGCTGACCTCCTTACGGGGCAGCAACCGGCCGGTGCGCTGGTCGATACTGTCCTCGAGCGCACCCTCCAACGAAGTGGTCTGCGCGTAGGGGTAGCTGTCGAGAGTGGTGTAGGCGTCCACGATCCACTTGATCCGGCCGTCCACGACCGCGGGGTAGGCGTTCCCGTCCGGGGTCAGCCACGGTGCGACCTTCTCCACCCGCTCGCGGGGCGAACGGTTGTAGAGGATCTTCGAGTCGGCGCTGATCGCCGAGGAGAACAAGATATTGCGTTCGGCGTACTTGGCGGCGAAGGCCAGCCGGTTGAACCAGTTACCGATCGGCACACCGCCGGCACCGTCGTAGGTGAACCGCGCCTGGTCGGAGTCGTACTCGCGGGGAGCCTGACCCTCTTCCGTGCCGACGATGGCGTAGTCGGGGTCGGACTGCGAGATGAGCTCGCCGTAATAGATCCGCGGCTGATCGACCGGGATCTGCTGCTGGTCCTTCGGGGTGAACAGATCACTCACCATGAAGATCGGATAACCGGAGTCGCTGCTGTTGCTGGCGGTGTTGACGTCCTCGGACTGCGGCCGGTTCACCCGGTTGGCGGGCGCCGCGACGAAACCGTTGCCATGGGTGTAGACGGTGTGCTTGTTGATCCAGTCGGTCTGGTTCCCGCTCAAGCTGGCCGGCGACAGTTCACGTGCAGCCACAATGTAGTCCTGGATCTGACCGTTGAGCTCGTACCGGTCGATATCCAGGGCCTCGGGGAATCCGTAGAAGTTCTTCAGCTGACGCAGCTGCGTGAACGTCGGCGACAGGATGTTCGGATCGAGCAGCCGGGCATTGGCGATGGTGGCATGGTCGACCGGCACATTCACCGGGTTCTTGCTGCTCTCGCCCTTGTAGTCGACGTATTCGATCTTGTCGTCGGTGATTCCGTATGCCTGCCGAGTGGCTTCGATATTGCGCTCGATGTACTCGCTTTCCTTCTCCGCCGCGTTCGGGCGCACCGAGAACTGTTCGACCATCAGCGGCCACACCGCACCGACCAGCACCGAGGAGAGCACCAGCAGCGCCGCCGCCATCGCGGGCACCCGCAGGTCACGCAGGACGATGCCGGCGAAGAACGCGATCGCGCAGATGATCGCGATGGACAGAAGGATCAGCTTGGCCGGCAGGACCGCGTTGATATCGGTGAACGAGCCGCCGTTGAAGGTCGGCTCCTTGCGGCTGCTCATCAACAGCTGATACCGGTCGAACCAGTACGCTACGGCCTTGAGCAACACGAAGGTCCCGGCCAGCGCCGCGAGCTGGACCCGCGCCGGCGTGGTGAGCACACCCTCGCGACCGGTCAGGCGGAGACCACCGAAGATGTAGTGCGTCACCAGATTCGCGAAGAAGGCGATGACCACGGCGACGAACAGCCAGTTCAGCACCATCCGGTAGAACGGCAGATCGAAGGCGTAGAAACCGACGTCCAAACCGAACTGGGGCTCGGTACGGCCGAACGAACCGCCGTGCAGGAACAATTGGACGGTAACCCAGTTCGACTGCGCCACCAGCCCCGAGAGAATGCCCAGCAGCGCCGGGATACCGAGACCGAACAGCTTCAGTTTGCTCAGCACGGTGGTGCGGTAGCGCGCGATCGGATCACCGGCCCCGGAGGTCGGCACGAACACCGGCCGGGATCGATAGGCCAGCAGCAACGCCAGCCAGACGATCGCGCCGACGACGACCGCGACCGCCAAGAAGATCGCGACCCTGGTCAATAGGACGGTCAGGTAGACGCCACGGAAATCGACTTCCCCGAACCACAACCAGTTCGTGTACGTGTCGACGAGCCGTGGCCCTACCAACAGCAGTGCGGCCAGCACCACCGCCGCCACCAGCAGCAGACGGCTGCGCCGGGACAGCGAGGGTAAACCGGCTTGGGGGCGCATGCCCACGATGCCACTCTCCAGGGTCCGGCGGCGGGCGAACCGGTAGCGCCACCGGCCGCTGCGCCGCAGTCCGAATTGTTGCGGTCGGGTCCGTGCGGACCTTCAGCGCCCACTTTACGGAAAACGGACATCTTCGCGACCGCAGGGTTGGGGCGGTGTCGCCGCGCCGGATGCGAGGATGGTCCGGTGAGCGACGACCTGCATGCCGAAATAGTCCTTGCCCGTTCCGTCCACGAGGTCGCCGAGTTCGTGGACGCCGAGGGCTGGGGCGCCGCACCGCAGATGTTCGCTCTGGTGCGGACCGCGGATCTGGTGATCGCCGAGCCCACCCTCATCGATGAGATCGACACCGCGAACGAACTGACTCCGGTGGCACAGGATCCCCTGCCCGACGAGGTCGCCGCCGGAACGATGCCGCTGGACGAATTCCTGGCCACCACGAGCTGGCCGCCCGCGGTGGCCGGATGCGTCCTGGTTCAGGAGATCGTGGTCCTGCCACCGGACGCCGAGGAGGATCTCGACGACGCCCTGACTCCGCTGCTGGCCGATGCCGATGCCGCCGACGCCGCCGGCCGGGCCGCCGCCCACGCGCATCCGGAGCGGCGGGACGCCCGCCTGTTCGCCGCCGCGCTGCGCACCGGAAACAGCCTGTGCCTGCTGCAGTTGCGGCCCGAGGACGAAGCCGAGGACGACGGCGATCTGGATCTGCGTACCTACCCGGATCTCGCGCCGAATCTGGTCGAGGCACTGCGCCATACGCTGGAGGACGCCGGCGACTAGCCACCGGTGCCGCCGGCCCCGGGATCAGCCGCAGCTCGGGGCCTGCTCGCCCGCCGAGAGATCTTCCAGCGCCTGAACCGCCCCGGCCAAGGTCTCCACGCGCACCAGCCGCAGCCCGTCCGGCACCCGCTGGATCGCCTCGCTGCAGTTGTCCGCCGGCACCAGGAAGGTTTCGGCGCCCGCCTCCCGGGCGGCCATCATCTTGTACTGGATTCCGCCGATCGGACCGACCTTGCCGTTCTCGTCGATGGTGCCGGTGCCGGCGATGAAGGCACCGCCGTCGAGATCGCCCGGGCTCAACTTCTCGACCAGCGCCAGGCTGAACATCAGTCCGGCGGACGGCCCACCGATATCGGGCAGGTGGAAATCGACCGCCATCGGCGGCGCCGCGGCCTCGGTGGGAGTGAGGCCCAGATAGCCCTTGGTCTCGTCGTCGGGGCGCGCACCGAGGGTGATATTCACCGTCTGCTCGGCGCCGTCGCGGCGGATGACCAGCGACAGCACCGTACCCGGCGCGCTGCTCGACACCGCGGTGACGACATCCTGCGGGGTCGATATCGGGGTGCCGTTCACGCTCACGATCTGGTCGCCCGGCCGCACCACGTCCCGGGACGGGCCCTCCTCGGACACCTCGTGCACCAGCACCGCGGTGGGCAGGTTCAGCTGACGCATCGCCGCGACCTCGGCATTGCTCTCCGAGTTCGTGAACTCCTGCTCGTTGGACTTGTCCACTTCCTCGCGGGACAGCCCCGGTGGATACACCTCGGCCCGCGGCACGATGCCGTGCCGGCCGCTGACCCAGAACCCGAGCGCCTCGAACAGGGTCAGGCCGTCACGCATGGCGATCGTCGTCATATTCAGATGACCGGACGTCCGGTCCAGCTCGGCGCCGGTCACCCCGACGACCTCGCGACCCTCGAATTTCCCCAGCGTGTCATGGGTGGGCCCGGGCCCCAGTGCGACGAACGGCACGGTGTAGACACTGCCGACCACACCGAGCAACAGGACGGGGACCAGGGCGACGAGGAGCGTGATGATCCGACGATTCACCCGGTCAACACTAGCGATCCGAACCCGCCCGGCGCCCGCAGGCACGCGCGAGCCGGCCGCCCTCACCTATCGGTGTCGTATCAGCGGCGCCCGGATGCTCACGCCTGCCGGGCGAGCGCCTTCTTCACATCGGCCAGCGACGGGTTCGTGGCCGTGGAGCCGTCGGCGAACTTCACGGTGGGCACCACATGGTTGCCGTTGTTCACACTGCCCACGAACTCCGCCGAGGCCGGGTCCTGCTCGATATCTATCTCCACATAGGTGATCCCGGCCTCTTTCAGCTGGGTCTTCAGCCGGCGGCAGTAACCGCACCAGGTGGTGGAGTACATGGTCAGATCGGGTGTCGAATCACTCACGCAGAGAGCAACGCCGCCGCGGGTGCCGGTGTTCCGCACCGATCCGTTCGATTTGCTGCCCTGTGTCACATCACCTTCCTGTCCCGGACCACGGCGGCCTCGGCCCACCCGGGCGAGCACGCCGACCCGGCCACGATCCGGACGACAGCGGCCACGCCGGATCGCGTTGTCCGCATCGGCGGGCAGCACGCCGGCCAGAAGCGTTGCCGGACGAGCGGCTCGTCCGGCAGGCCGGCGACGATATAGACCTCGGTCAACCGCCAGGGGGGCCCGGGTCTCGAGGTCCGCGACACCACAGCGCGAACATACCGGCGCCCACCACAGGCCGCGTCGGGCCGGC
>NZ_JARWOV010000120.1 GCF_029868855.1 Nocardia carnea
TCTCCCCCCCCCCCGCCCCGCCCCCCCCGGGCGGGGCGGGTCGCCCCCCGCCCCCCCCCCCCCCCCCCCCCCCCCCCCCCCCCCCCCCCCCCCCCCCCCCGCCCCTAGGCTGGTCATGTGTCCGAACCATCGCCGACCCGAGCCGAACAGCGGCGCCGTACGCAGGAGCGGATTCTGCGCGCCGCCACCCGCCTGTTCGCCGAAGCCGGCTACGACCGCACCACCATCCGCGCCGTCGCCGCCGCGGCGGAAACCGATCCGAGCCTGGTCATGCGGTATTTCGGCTCCAAAGAACAATTGTTCGCGCGAGTCTCGGTCCCCGAACCCGACGCACCGATCAGCGGGCCCCCGGATCAGGCGGCCGAACAGCTCCTCGACGCCCTGGTCGCCAAACTCGGCACCCCCGATACCGCGACCCTGGCCGCCATCCGCACCATGCTCACGCAGACCGAAACCGCCGACACCGTGCGGGCAGCGATGACCGAACGCCAACGGCAGGCGGCCCAGCACCTGCGCCCGGACGACGCGGACCTGCGCGCGGGCCTGATCGGGGCCGTCACCATCGGAGTCGTGATCAGCCGCCATCTGCTCGGCTTGGAGGGCGTGCGCGACGCCTCCCCCGATCGCATCATCGAACTCCTGCGCCCCGCCGTGCACGAGATCGCCCACGGCGCACCCCGGCACCGCGACCGGTAGAGCTGTGCCAGCGGTCGGCCTACATTCGATCGGCCACGCGTGGACGAGACAGATATTCAGCGCCTCGACAGCGGCGCCGAGCACACCCCGGCTCCGATCGATACCACCCGCTGCGCACGAGCGCCGTGGAACGCAGAACGCTCCCGGAGCGGATGGTCGATACCACTCGCTCCGGGAGCGCCGCTGCGAATATCCCGTCAGGCCGGCTGCTGTTCGGCTTCCCGTTCGGCGACCATCGTCAACGCGATATCGACGATCATGTCCTCCTGGCCGCCGACCAGGCGGCGGCGTCCGGCTTCCATGAGCAGGGTGCGCACATCGATCCCGTACCGCTCGCTCGCCGCTTCCGCATGCCGCAGGAAGCTGGAGTAGACACCGGCGTAGCCGAGGGTGAGGGTTTCGCGGTCCACCCGCACCGGCCGGTCCTGGAGGGGCCGGACCAGATCGTCGGCGGCGTCCTGCAGGGCGAAGACATCGCAACCGTGCTTCCAGCCGAGCACATCGGCGACGGCGACGAAGGCCTCGATCGGCGTATTGCCCGCGCCCGCACCGTGGCCGGCGAGCGAGGCATCGACCCGGGTGACGCCGTTCTCGACGGCCACCACCGAATTCGCCACCGACAGCGACAGGTTCTCGTGCGCATGGATACCGAGTTCGGTCGCCGGGTCGAGCACATCGCGGTAGGCGTGGATCCGGTCGCGCACGCCGTTCATGGTGAGGCGGCCACCGGAATCGGTGACGTAGACGCAGTGCGCGCCGTAGCTCTCCATGAGTTTCGCCTGCCGGGCGAGTTCGGCGGGTTCGGCCATATGGCTCATCATCAGGAATCCCGAGACGTCCATGCCGATCTCGCGGGCCGTCGCGATGTGCTGGGCGGCGACATCGGCCTCGGTGCAGTGGGTCGCGACCCGCACCGACCGCACACCCAGCCCCCAGGCGCGCCGCAGATCCTCGGCGGTGCCGACACCCGGCAGCAGCAGGCTGGTCAGCCGGGCGTTCCCGATATTCGCGGCCGCAGCCTCGAGCCAGGTCCAGTCGCTGTGCGAACCCGGCCCGTAGTTCACCGAACCGCCGGCCAGCCCGTCACCGTGCGCGACCTCGATGGCATCGACACCCGCGGCGTCGAGCGCGGCCACGATCTTGCCCACGTTCTCCGGGGTGATGCGGTGGCGGATGGCGTGCATACCGTCACGCAGGGTCACATCCTGGACGAAAACCGAGGTCACCGATTCCGTAGAGCTCATCGTGCACTCTCTTTCTGCTGAATGTTCTGCGCGATCCGCTCGGCGACCTGCAGCCCCGCCGACGTCATGATGTCGAGGTTGCCGGCGTAGGCGGGCAGGTAGTGGGCCGCGCCCTCGACCTCCAGGAACACCGATACCCGGTGGGTCGGGAACAATGCGTTGTCCTTGGCGAGAAGGGTGTGCACCGGCTGGTCCTGCGGGATCGGGTCGATCTGCACTTCCTGCTTGAGCCGGTAGCCCGGCACATAGGCCGCCACATCGTCGACCATCTTCACGACCGACGCCTTGATCTGCTCGTGGGAATCCTCGTCGGGGGCGTTGACCAGGCAGAAGACCGTATCGCGCATGATCAGCGGCGGTTCGGCGGGATTCAGGATGATCACCGCTTTACCGCGTTCCGCGCCGCCCACGGTTTCGATGGCGTGCGCGGTGGTCTCGGTGAATTCGTCGATATTGGCGCGCGTCCCCGGCCCGGCCGATTTCGAGGCGATGGACGCGACGATCTCGGCGTAGGGCACCGGCACGACCCGCGAAACCGCGGCCACGATCGGGATCGTCGCCTGGCCACCACAGGTCACCATGTTCACGTTCTGCGCCGCGAGATGTTCCTCGAGATTCACCGGCGGCACCACGAACGGGCCGATCGCGGCGGGCGTCAGATCGATCAGGCGTTTGCCCAGCGGGGCCAGCCGGGCGTGGTTCTGCTCGTGCGCCTTCGCCGAGGTGGCGTCGAAGACGATATCGATCTCGTCGAAATTCGGCAGCGCGATCAAGCCCTCGACACCCTCATGGGTGGTCGGGACCTTCAGGCGGGCGGCGCGGGCCAGACCGTCGGAATCGGGATCGATACCGACCATCGCCCCCATTTCCAGGAACCGGGAATGCCGCATGACCTTGATCATCAGATCGGTGCCGATATTGCCCGACCCGATGATCGCGACCTTGGTGCGTTTGTTGTTGTCACTCATTGGGAGACCTCCGAAGCGGTGGTGAAGGAAGCCGAAACCGTGCCGAGGCCGGAGATGGCGGCGGTGACGGTGGCGCCGGGATGCAGCGGCCGCATCGGGCCGAGCGCACCGGAGAGGATCACCTGGCCGGCGCGCAGCGGTTCACCGAAGGTGCGGGCCTGCTGGGCGAGCCAGGACAGGGCGTTGAGCGGGTCACCCAGGCAGGCGGCGCCGTTGCCCGTGGACACTTCTTCCCCGTCGATGCTCATGCTCATGGTGACCTCGACGGGCTCGAAGTCGTCGAGGGCCCGGCGTTCGCTGCCGAGCACATACAGCCCGCTCGAGGCGTTGTCGGCGACGGTGTCGGCGAAGGAGATGTTCCAGTCGGTGATCCGGCTGTCCACGATCTCCAGCGCGGCCGTCGCCTCGGCGACCGCCGCCCGGCACTGGGCGATATCCAGCGGTCCCTCGGCGAGGTCCGCACCCAGGATGAATGCGATCTCGGCCTCGGCCTTGGGCTGTAGCAGGCGGTCGATCGGTATCACGTCGCCGTCGACGTAGGCCATATCGGAGAACAGCACCCCGAAATCGGGCTGATCCACACCCAACTGCTGCTGGACGGCCTGCGAGGTGGCGCCGATCTTGCGGCCGACCACCGTGACGTCCCCGGCGACCCGGGCGGCATTGAATCGCTCCTGGATCCGGTAGGCCGTGGCGACATCGTCGGGACTGATCAAACCCTCGCGCAGCGGCGCACAGGTCTTACGTGTCTCGGCTGCGGTGATCAGGCGTTGCGCGGCACGGGCGACGATGGACTCGTCGACATCCGATGCGCTGGCGCCCTCGACAGTGGTTGCCACCACTACCTCCGTTCTCCTCATCGTTGCGTGGTACCAGTGCACACCCTCGCGGCCCAGCTGAACAGCCGAATGGTCCACTGACTGGACCACCCACCGGCCACCCACGGCCGGGCCGGCCAGGTGGTCCTGATTGGACTCGCGAGTGCCGGGTATGCGGCCGGTATCCGCCAATACCGACTGTTCGGAGGTAGAGATCGTGGCAGACAAGCAGACCGGCCCCCGGGAAGGCTTGGAAGGTGCCGTCGAGGGCGTGAAGGGGAAAGCCAAGGAAGTCGGCGGTACCCTCCTCGGCAACGACAACCTGCGTGACGAAGGGATCGCACAGCAGGACAAGGGCGAATCGCAGCGCGAGGTCGCGCAGAAGGAAGCCGAGGCCGAGAAGGCGCGTTCCGAGGCCGATCTGGAGGAGGCCCGGCAGCGCTCGCATCAAGGACGCCAATAGCCGATTTCCGCGCGGCGCAGACGTAATCGGCCCCGCCCCACAGCAATTCGAGACAACGGCGGCCGCCCGGGTAATGCCCGGCGGCCGCCGTTGCCGCGACGGTCAGTACTTCGCGAACGGCTGTCCGGTACCGGTGGTGATCAGTTGCCGCAGGCTTGTCTCGATGTAGAACTTCCAGCCGCGGGAGCATGCCTCGAAACATTCCGATTCGGCGGAATTCAGGCCCTCGTGGGTGAAGCGGAGGGTGGCGCCTTCCGGGGTGGCGGTGA
>NZ_JARWOV010000121.1 GCF_029868855.1 Nocardia carnea
ACACCCCCCAAACCCCTCCCCCCGGGGGGGGGTTCGGCCCCCCTCCTCCCCCCCCCCCCCCCCCCACCCCCCGCCCCCGCCCTCCTCCGGTGGTGGGCCCCCGGGGCAGGGCAAGAGCCAACACCAAACACAAAGAACAAAAAGAAGACAAAGACAAAGAAGAGAAGAGAACCACAAAAGAGAAGAGGGGGGACCACAAAGGAGGCGGCTTGGGAGGAGGGTCACCAGGGGGCGGAAGTAGCGATCCGGAGGGGGAGAGGGGGGACCACAAGAAGAGGATCGGGGCTAGGGCGGAGTTGAGTCCTACGGCTCAAAATCGGGACCCAGTGGCGAGATTGAGTCCCAAGTATCAGATTGATTCCTAGGACTAAAAACCGCCTCCTGCCAGCATATTTGGCGTAGAATTGAGTCCTAGGAATCAATTCTGTGGGGAGGTTCCCGGTGAGTCAGGTAGCCGGTTCGATGGTCAAAGCAATCGAGAACGCGTGGGCAGGTCTACGTGTGCAGCATCCCGATATCCCCGACGTGGTGGTCACGGTCGCCGCGGGGTCGGTCGGTCGGCGCGGTGTCCGGCTGGGCCGGTTCGGGCCGGACCGGTGGATGCACAACGGCGTATGGGTATCGGAGCTGTTCGTCGGCGGGGAAGGCTTCGCGTATGGCCCGCGGGAAGTGCTCGCGGTCCTGCTGCACGAGGCGGTCCACGGCATCGCCCGTACCCGCGGGATAAAGGACACCAGCCGCGGCGGCGCCTACCACAACAAACGGTACTTCGAGCTGGGCGGCGAGGTCGGACTCTCCGTCGAACGCCAAGACGGACGCGGGTGGGCGCACACCAGCCTCCCTGACGCCACCGTCAACCGCTACCGCCGGGAAATCGACCTGATCGGCGCGTCCCTGGTCGCGCACCGCCGCTCCGAACACGACGGGATCCCCGACCCGGTCACCACCAAGGGCGACGAGACGAGCGACGAGGAGAACACCGAGGAGACACCGGAGCGGAGCCCGAAGAACGGCCGCTCCCTGACCTGTCAATGCGACCCGGTCCGCCGGGTTCGAGCCCACCAGCGCACCATCGACGCCGGCCCGATCCTGTGCGGGGTGTGCCAGCACCCGTTCACCTGTGTAACCGAGACTGATTCCTAGCCATCAAAACAGCGGAAGATTGCGAATTTTGTTCCTAGGCTTCAATTTTCGCCCGATCAGGTCGCTCTTCACGCTACCGTTATAGCGAGTCGATCTATGTAGGGCGGGGGTTCCATGGCCGCACCAGAGGACGAGTCGGCGTGCTACGCGACGGGGATGGACACGGCGCTGGGCCGCTACGACGAATTAATCGACGTCCGGAATTCGGACACCTTCAATGCCTGGCGCAATACCCCCGGCCTGCGGTGCCTGGTCTGCCGACACCCGGTCGAGGCTTACCACTCTAGCCGTCAGCGCCCGTATGTCCGCCACGGCAAAGGCCATGCTGCCACTGGTAGTCCTCGCCAGAGGAAGACCGCCGACGAGACGTTCCTGCACTTCAAACTCAAGTACTGGGTCTGCGCCGAGCTCCAGGTCCACGGATCCTCCGACGCCCACGTCGAAACCCGTCTGGAGCGCCGCACCCCGGACGTGTTCGGCCATATCGACGGCCGCGGCTACGCCGTCGAAGTCCAGTGGTCTCCACTTGCCCATGCCGAAGCCTTGGCACGCACCCGAGACTTGTTGGCTGCCGGTGCCGACGAGGTTCTGTGGCTCACCCGCACCTGCGCCTGGGCGGAGAAGCTGCCGGTGCTCGGTGTCAAATCCTTCAGGGTCGCCGGGGACGACTACGAAGCCCATACCGGCTATCTCGCTCACCGCCCAAGGCTGGGGCTACGCCCAGCGCCGATCTCGATTCGCCATGCGCTGCGCTCCTGGACTGCCGGCGAGCTGGTGTGGGCACATCAAGACCACAAGAAAGCAGGGTGGGCCACCGTGACCGACTGGAAACTGCACACCCGCGCACAAGCCGACGAGATCCTGCAACGGAAGCGCCAGCTCTCCGCCGCACTGACAGAGCGGGACAACCTCAAACGGCAGCTACAGCATGCGCAGGCCGCCATCGACGACAACGCCGGCGCCCTGGATCATCAGGCCGCGGTCATCGACCAGCTGCACGAACGGAGCCGGAGGCTCGACGAGCGAATCAGCCGGCTCGACGAAACCCTCCAGCAGACCCAGCAGGACAAAGAAGCCGAACAACGCCGACGCCTCGCTGCCGACCAGGCACTCGCAGAGCAGGAGCAACAGGTCAGCCGGCTCCGCGCCGCCCTTCAAGGGCGAATGGTGGTGATCAGCCTCCTGTGCATCCTCTGCGGGATCCTCCTGCTGGCCGTCCTACTGATCTGAGATTGACCCCTAGAGTGCGAACGGTTCACCACACACGAGGCAATGAAAAGGTCCCCTGAGTTCCTCTGGCACCTTTATAGGCTCGTGGTCGTGACACGGGGAAGCCACGATCTGCATGTCGTTGGGGTCGGTAAGCGCGGGTGGTGCACTCTTGACCTGGTCGATGGTCAGCCCGGTCTCGCTTGCCAGCTGCCGGAGAATCTCCGGTGTTGCGGAGTCTCGCGCGTACTCAAGTTGCTGTTCTGTGAACCAGGAATCGGGGGAGGCTGACTGGCCGCACAGCGGACAGAAGTAGACCTCTGGGGAAGCATCCGGTTCGCTACCGTCCACAGGACCGAGATGCCATTTGAACTGCGCGTTGCAATGGGGGCACTCGCGCCGCAGGAAGCCGTCCTGGTCGACGGGAATAGAGACGTACATGGCCCTACACCGCCCCGAGACTGACGAAAAGTTCCTGCTTGATCGGAGTGCCTTCGGCGGTCTTGCCTACGGCCTTGATGGTCAGGTGCGTTTGGCGGTCGCCCCAACCCTTGTTGCCGAGGAAATCGAGAACGGCAACTGGCTTTCCGGCGGGAAGCTTCGGAATCGGCAATGCGCCGTTGCTCCGTAGGTCTCCACGACCACCACTGGGAAGGTCGACCACGTTTAGGTCATAGACGTCACCGGGCCCGTGGTTGACGATCTCGATCACGCCGATTTTGTTTCCACCGCGGTCGATATAGCGTGCGTCAAGCCGTGGCTCTCGCGGTCCTTGTTGCTGCGGGATCTTCTTTCCGATTGGTAATCCGTTCCCAGGTCCGGCGGGGGGAGTCAGATCGCCTGCGGTATGCCAGTCCGTTCCGATCAGATCCACGGAGCATCCAGCGATTCGAAGTTTAGAAGCCAGCATCTGGCGCTTCCCGACAGAGTTATCCAACCGGACAGTGTGCCGACCATGAATGTCGCTGAACCCTTTTACATCTCCGAACTCGACGATCACCGTCCGTTCGGGGGATCGACCCATCGCCATCCCCGCCTCATACAGCACATTCGGACGCGGCTGGGGTTGGGGACTTGTTTCGGGGTCATCTGGATCATCACACAGTCGGCTGTCGAGGTACGCGATGTCGTCTGGAGTCTGGAGGACAACAACTGCTTGGGCTTGCGCAAAAGCCGCGTTCAAGACATCCCCGATGTATGGAGAGGCTGTTCCTGTCATCTCCAGTGCTCGTGCCCACTCGATGGGCTGTAGGCCGATGGATCGCAGGAACTCGAATACTGCTCGGCGCGCGGGATCGTTCCGTCCATGGATGACGAAAACCTGTTTGGAGTCGGGCTCTGATCCTGGACTTGGTGCGGGGGAGCTTTCTGTCATGGCTGCTTCTCCGTGTGGCTATGCAGGAGGCGTTCGAGTTCCTGGCCCGGGATGGCTGGTCGTGCTGAACGTGTCCTTGCGAGTGGTTGCGCCGCAGTGATCCACAGCACAAACCGGTATCGGCGTGGGGAGAAGATCGTTACCTCGGTTCGGGAGCGAGAGGTGCCTCTCGCGTCCTGGGTGTCTGTTCGATCTCGCTGTATCGGTTAGCGGCCCAATCGCCGGTCTCTCTCTCGATGATTGAGGAGACACGTTCGGCTAGGGTCCTTCGACGATCCTCCCCGACGTACGGGCCGACCTGAGCCATATACAGGAAGCTTTCGTTCTTGAGCGTCTCGGCCGCTGCTCGCCAGCGCAGCCAGTTGCTATGCCACTGAAAGAGCTGCTGCGCGCCTTCGGCCGCAATGGGGACCGCAGCAACGAGGGCGGTTACCCATCCTGTGGCGCCGGCGGCGGCAAGCACAGGTATGACGGCCCCTACAACGATCTGGACTAGCTTGACCGACTTGTATGCGTTCTTGGCCGAGTTAGATCGAGTCCTGTAGTAGTCAAGTTGATCTTCCAGGCGACGCCACACCACATCTTCGGTCGACGGGCCTTCTCTCGATTCCTCCACGGCCAAACAGATAGCACGTCGAACTCTCGTAGCCCCATGCTTATGGCCGTCTCTTCGAACGTGCGAGCAATTGTCTGCCCCACGAACTCGGCGTGGGCAGCCATGTGGGGTTGGTTTTCTCTCTTACCTGGCATTTTTCTGGTGGGCGCAGACGGGCTCGAACCGCCGACCGCTGGTGTGTAAAGACCGATCCGGAGCGGCCGGCCAGCCGAATCCGCGCACGCTGACTGTGTCAGTCTCTCGTAGCCCGAGTGCGACGAATCGTGGCTGCGCGGCAGTGGCATATGGCGGTGTACGACTTCAGTTTCCTCGCCATGGAGGAGAGTCCAGAGCAAGAGGAGTTCCTGGGGCAGTTCCGGGTCCTGGGTACTCTTCGCGATGAGTTCTATGCCTGTGCGCGTACTCACCTGGGGGGTGGGCAGAGTCATCCGGCGCGGCGAGGGCGACAACTGGCCTCCTCCGTACGTCAACTCGCGCGTTTCAATGCGGTCAGGGAAGGCGGAGACGAGCCGATCGCTCCTGAGGAAGTGGGTGTCGCAGACCAATAGATTATGAGAAAATACTCTCTGGCCAGCAGGTTCTTTGCTGGTTGGTACATCGCTGACAGTGATTGAACTCATAATCCATTGGTGCCGGCCGTTGGGATGGGAGGGCTTGAGATCGAGGCTTGTCGAGCCCGTGGCCCAGAACCACCTCGACTGATGAACAGCAGTCGAGAGGCCGAGAACCCTATGTCAGCGCGGCCCTTTGAATTCGAAGACCGAGTCATATTCGTTCCAGTCGATGCGGACTCCTTCGGGCTTGAAGCCAGGTCCTCCGCGGGCTGGGAGGATCGTGACTCGTATACCGAGAGCGCTCAGCACCGCGATCTGCTGGGTGACGACGAGACCGTCCCAGACCTGGCGGGCATCGCTGGTAGTGATTTGTGACAGCAGTGCGCCATCTAGGCCAGCAGCGGTCCGAGTCGCGTCAGCTTCGGCCGCGGCGAGCTCCGGCTTGAGCTTCGCAGTGATGCGCGACAGTTGCTGCGCGTCAATGGCCCCATCGGCGAAAGCGTCCGCCGCGCTGTCCAGCCGGGACCGGATGGCATCTGCCCGGAAGCGGGCTTCTTGGCCGGCAGTGTCGTCTCGGGCGAACAGGTCACGTGCGTCAGGTTGCGTCAACCTCGTGCAGACGACCTGTGCAACGAACTCATCGACCCATTCGACTCGTCGACCGACGCATCCGCGACCTGTCGGGCAGGCGTATAGCACGTGAGGGCCTCCGCGGTTGACGACTCGCAGGGTGGAGCCACACACGCCGCATCGACCGATCCCGAAGGACAGCAGGTGTCGCCGGGCTCCGCTCTTCGTCGCCGAACGGCCAGGAGCGGTAAGCAAGGCTGTTACACGGTCGTGGTCGTTGCGATCCACGATCGACGGCCAGGCGGCCGGGTACTCCTGGCCGCGGTGCGTCCTGACCGAGATATTCATCTTGCGCAGAGCTAACTTCCGGACCGTTGACGACATCCAGTGCCCTTTGCCCTGGGGCGTGGGGATGCCTTCTTCATTCAGGCGCTTGACGATGGCTTTCAGCGATATGCCGGCCAGTAGATCCGCGACGATCCCGCGGACGACTTGTGCCGCTTCCGGATCTTCGATGTCTTCCCAGCTCAGTACGTTGCCCGAAGTGTCCTGGTGGTAGACGCGCCGCCACCCGTAAGCGACATGCCCGTTGGCGCGGCCTTCCTCGGCGCGCTGCTGTGCAGCACGGGCGATCCGCTCGCCTTTGATCTCCGACTCCGCCGTGTCGAACTCGCCGAGCACTCCGGCATACATCCGGCCGGCGGCAGATGTCAGGTCGATATCCGAGCCCTTGACGAGCGCGATGCCTACACGGGCCTTCGACAGAACGTCGATGGCATGGGCGCGTTCACGCCGGTTCCGCCAAAGGCGCGATAGGCCGTACGCAACGATATGGTCGAACTCGCCGCGCATGGCCGCTTCGAGCATGGCCTCGTAGTCCTTGCGGTGCTTGTTCCCCTTCAACGCCGAGATGTCGTTGTCGGTGTATACCTGCACGACTTCCCATCCTCGGGACTCTGCGAGGCGGATCGAGTCCTCACGTTGACGCGCGATGCCCTTCTCGGTGCTCCGCGGATCCTCGGAGATTCGACAGTAAACAGCCGCCCTACCTGCCATGATGCTATGTTACCCGCTGAGAGCCCTCCGTATTTCCGGGCGGAATCGGAAAGACTTGGCGCCCGGAGGATTTCACGACCCTGCTCGACGGTGTGACCACCAAATTATTCGATCGCTACGGCGACGATACCGTCGTCTACCCAGGCCATGGCGATGACACCAGCCTCGGTGCCGAACGTTCGCAACTGGCGGAGTGGCGGAACCGAGGCTGGTAGCACGCGGACGTCCGGAGCCGGGTCGAGTCGTCGTGTTCGTACGCAGTACGGAGCTACATCCCCACAGTTGGGGATGTAGCACAGTGGGAACGGCCGTGGGTCGGATTGATGTGACTGAGGGTGGCAGTGCATGGGGGCCAGAGGGGATTCGTACGGCACGGGTGATGCGGTCGAGGTAACGCGACAAGCCGCGAAGCGCACGGTGCGTGCACTGACCACCGGCGTTTCCCACGTGGTCGAGGCCGAGCGCGGATTGATCAGCGGGACCGATGCGTCGGCCGGTATGTTCCTCGGCGCTGATCGAAGTGGTGTGATCGCGGTCGACACCGCGGGCCGGGCGCTGATCGGGAGTGACCGGGTATATGGCGGACGGCGCGAAGCCGCATACATCGAATGGATCGACGGGTTGCGGAGGTCCGGGGCCGATCCGGATCGAGTTCTCGCCGATCTCGGGTCGATCTGGGATTTCCTGCGGCACGACCCCAAATGGGAGTTCGACCCCAGCCGACAGTACGGCGGTGCGGTCATGTTCGGCAGCCCTGATATCGGTGGAGCCGCGGTGCTCACCCATTTCCTGCGCGACCGCGGTCTCGGCGATACACCGGTGGTTTTCTCCGGCTACGCCGATCCGGGGAAGGGCGCTCTGGTTCCCGAGGCGGTGCGGTTCAGGACGGAGGCCGAGCGTAAGGGTCTGGGTGCACACCGCATCATCGAAGACCGCCTGGCCCGCAATACCGGAGAGAATGCGAGCAACTCGCTGGCATTGCTACGGGCCGAGGGCCGCGATGTGAGTTCGGTTATCGGCGGATGTACACCACAGCACGCACGTCGGGTATGGGCAACGATCATGAAGCAGGACGCCGGCGTCGAGCATGCCGCCATCGTCACCAACGACGTCACGGTCGAGAACTACCTACGGTACGGGCTGCGCACCGACCCGCTGCAGGCCGTACCGCCGGGCGAAGTGGCCTCCGCGATCATGGGTGAGATCAAACGGCTCGACGCCTATCCCGCCGAAGGACATATCGTGGCCCAGCCCATACCCGACGATATCCGCGGTGCGTACGACAGGCTGGGTGAGATGGTCCGGCCGACCGAGAAGCGATTCTGAGTTCCGCTCAGGCCAGACCGACGAGCTGCTGCCGCAGCCAGCTCAGGGCTGTGGCACCGCCCGCTACCCGGTAGCTCGGGTAGCTCTGGTGGATACCGGATTTCACGAAATCGTCGACCTGCTGTTTGCGCTCCTCGTAGGCGGCGCCGTTGAGCTGGTCGTGCAGCAGGCCGAGGCCGCCCGCGGCCAGCGCGTCGTTGAGCAGTTCGAGACCCAGCGAATGATAGTTGCCGAACTGGGCGGGGTCGGCATTCGAGACCTGGGCGAAGAACCCGGCGATCCGGGCGGCGAAATCACCGTCGGGGGTGGAGCAGTACAGATCGCCCACCGCGCAGAAGGTGTAGGTACGGTTGCTCAGCCAGCCGAAGCCCGTCAGCCTGGGACCGCCGGCGCCTGCGCCGGGTACGGCCGGACCGATCAGATTGTCGGTGGGGGAGCGGCGCGGATCGGCGATCAGCCCGACCAGGGCGACCCGGTCGGGGGAGACGACGCCCAGCCCGGTGCCGATTTCGGAGGCGAGGTCACCGGCGGCGTCGGCGCCCTGGCTGTAGCCGAGCAGCGCGAACCGCGTATTGGCGCAGCGCCGCGAGATATCGGAAATCATGCCGCGCGCGCCCGCGACGGCCTCGTTCTTGGAACGGCCGTAAACCTCGCCCTCCCACGGGAACGCGGTCGCCGTGTAGGCGACATAGTCGGCGTATGCGCCGTTGGGCAGGCCGTCCGTGACAGCGGCCAGCATCCCCTTGCCGGGGTCGTCCTTCGAGGTCTCCCAGGTTCCGGGGATCGCCACCACGTACAGCCCGGGGCAATGCGCCGGTGCGGCATGGGCAGTCGTCGTGGCCACCGCTGGGGCGAGGACAGTGGCGAGGGTTACCGCCAGACCGGCTGCGGCGTTCTTCCATCCAGGCATTGTGTACTCCATGTGCTCACCGAGACGGCCACGGGCCGTTCACCTGTTCCCAGGATTCCCAAAACAGTCCAAGGGCATGCCGCATCATTGCGGCTTGACGCATAGGTAAGGGCGGATCCGTGGCCACCGGGGAACGGCTGGTGACGCAGCAGACCTCGCCGACGAACAGCCAACCACAAAAAGTCCGTATCGGCAGCACAATCTACCGGTGTTCGACCCTGATCCACGGGATATTCACCGTGCGAAGGCGGATCATCGCCGAAATTGTCCGTTCCATCCGGTTTCCGGCTGTGGTGAGCGCTTCCACTCC
The DNA here is from genome assembly GCF_029868855.1 of Nocardia carnea. Lineage (GTDB taxonomy): Bacteria > Actinomycetota > Actinomycetes > Mycobacteriales > Mycobacteriaceae > Nocardia > Nocardia carnea_A. The sequence goes on from NZ_JARWOV010000121.1 coordinate 9,070, forward strand.
GCCAAGACGCAAGCCCTACTCCGGACCGGGACTGCCGGAGCCGATGTGAGCGGCTCCGGCAGCAGGGACTCATCAGCGCGTGATGGGTTCCTGGAGTTCGGTTACCCATTTGCTGGTGTCCACATCCCAGACCAAGGTGACCTCGCGTCCGGGTCCCGCTGCGCGGTAGCCGTTGTCGGCTATCCATTGCACCAGGTCCTGGTGCGGTTCGAGGACGCCGTTCATATCGCCCCGGTAGATCTGCGTCGCCGCCAGCGGCAACTCCGGGAGGTCGACGACCGTGAAATCGCCGGACTCGACGGGCTCGATCCGCACCGGCATGCCCGCGTGTGCCAGTACCGAGCCGTCGGCTTGCTGATCGTAGTAGCAGACCGCCGGCCCGGTGAACTCGATCCGTTCCCGCTCCAGCGCGGCGCACAGTTCCGTGAACAGCCGCTCCACCGCCGACCCGATCTTCTCCGGCGTGAAATCGGCGACCACGGTACTGCGTTCGGCGATCCGGACCGCCGGAACGGATTTCACCACGATCTCATCGGTAGGCATGGTGCCCTCCCTTTCGATTACCCGGAGTCTCGCCTCGACCCGGATGAGCCGTTCCCGGTCCGCGGCTATGCGCTGTTCGAGATCGGCGCGGCGCAGGATCAGCATGCCGCGCATCTCGGCGCCGGTCACCGCGTCGTCCAGCATCCGGCCCACCTGGTCCAGCGTGAACCCGAGCTCTTTGAGCGCGATGATCCGGTTCAGCCGGGCCAGCTGACCGGCCTCGTAGAAGCGGTATCCGCTGACCGGGTCGACCCGGTGGGGCACCAGCAGGCCGAGCAGGTCGTAGTGGCGCAGCATCCGGACCGACACCCGTCCGTGCCTGGCGAAATCTCCGATACTCAACATGACGCCACCTGTTCTATGGGCTGACATTGTGTCAGGGTCAAACAGTCGTTCACCGGCTCGCCGACAGCCGTCGGGCGCAGGCGCAGGGACCCTCGTCGGCACTCATCCGGGGGAATCCGATAACGATTCGGGCGGCAACACCGGTTCGATGTTCCCGGTATCGCAGGGATTTCGGTGTGTCTCGCGGTTGCCGGACGGACGGTATCGAGTATCACTACCCCCTCTGAACAGTGCGGACGCTTTCCGGAGTGGATGGGCGGGGCGGTTGCCGGTTCGAAGTCCGCGCTGTCCGGCGCCGGGAACCTGCCTGGCAGACTTGTCGATGTGACTTGGGCTCCAGCGCGTACACGACCGGACTCGCGTGCCGATTCCCGTGCCGCGGGCGGGATCGGTGCCGCGATCCTGCGCTGGACCGGCCGGTTGATCAGCGGCGCCGTGGTGCTGGGGTTGGTGCTGCTGCTCGGGACCGCGGTGCGGGTGTGGCAGGTCGCGCGGATCGAGGACTACACCCCCGCGGACGCCATCGTGGTACTCGGGGCCGCCCAGTACTCGGGTACCCCTTCCTCGGTGTTCGAGGCCCGGCTCTACCAGGCCGAGCAGTTGTACGAGCAGGGCGTTTCGGACCTGGTGATCACGGTCGGCGGGAAACAGGAAGGCGACCTCTACACCGAGGCGGCGTCGGGGAAGATGTATCTCACGGAAGCCGGCGTCCCCGAGGATGCGGTGCTCGCCGTGGAGACCGGATCCGACACCCTGCGCAGTGTCGAGGCCGTGGCGGCGGCGATGAAGGAGCGCGGCCTCGAATCCGCCGTTCTGGTGAGCGACCCCTGGCATTCCCTGCGCACCCGCACCATGGCCCGCGACGCCGGACTCGACGCGTGGACCGCACCCACCCGCACCGGCCCCGCCGTGTACACCCGCGAATCGCAGGCACACGGGATCGCCCGGGAGACCGCGGCTCTGCTCTGGTATCAGCTCACCCATTTCTCGGCGGACGATTTCAGCTACACCGCCGGCCAGTGACACTTCATCTGCCGGTGCTGCCGGACACTCCGGAACGTCACCCCGGGCTGGCAGACTTGGTGCGATGACGTACACCGAGCACGACCGGGAACGCCTGGTCACCGAGGCCCCGAAAACGGCCGGCCTGGTCGACGCCGGCGCCGGCGGTAACGGGCACCGCAGCGAATTCGCGCGCGACCGTGCCCGAGTGCTGCATTCGGCCGCGCTGCGCCGCCTGGCCGACAAGACACAGGTCATGGGCCCCCGCGAGGGGGACACTCCGCGCACCCGGCTCACCCATTCGCTGGAGGTCGCCCAGATCGGGCGCGGAATCGCCGACGGTCTCGGTTGCGACCCCGACCTGGCCGAACTCGCCGGTCTCGCGCACGATATCGGCCACCCGCCCTACGGGCACAACGGTGAGAAGGCGCTCGATATCTTCGCCGCCGCGCACGGCGGGTTCGAGGGCAACGCCCAGAACCTGCGCATCCTGACCAGGCTCGAACCCAAGGTCCTGGATTCCTACGGTCACAGCGCCGGGCTCAACCTCACCCGCGCCGCCCTCGACGCCTGCATCAAATACCCGTGGCAGCGTATCGAACCGGGCGGCAAATTCGGTGCCTACGAGGTGGATGCCGACAGGCTGGCCTGGGTGCGCAAAGACGCCCCGGAACGCCGGCCCGCCCTGGAATGCCAGGTGATGGACTGGTCCGACGATGTCGCCTACTCCGTGCACGATGTGGAGGACGGGATCATCGCCGGCCGAATCGACCTCCGCGCACTGGCCGACCCGGTGGAGCGGCTGGCACTGGCCGAGCTGGGGCATGTGCAACATCGCGCCTTGTCGGTCGACGATCTGGTGGCAGCGGCACAGCGGCTGTCGGAGCTGCCGGTGGTCGCCGACGTGTTCCACTACGACGGCACATTGCGCAGTTCGGTCGCGTTGAAGCGGCTCACCAGCGAACTCGTGGGGCGGTTCGCGAACGCGGCGGTGGTCACCACCAAGGAGGCAACGTCCGGCCCACCGGCTCGTTACGCCGCCGATCTGCTGGTGCCGCCCGTCGCCGCGGCCGAGGTCGCGATTCTGAAAACCGTCGCGCTGCGCTATGTCATGTCCGATCCGAACCACAAACTGCGCCAGGCGGCTCAGCGGGACCGCCTGATCGCTGTGGCAGAACACCTGCTGGCCACCGGACCGGCCGCGCTCGACCCCCTCCTGAAACCGTGGTGGGACGCCGCCGCCGACGACACCACCCGGGTGCGGGTGATCGTCGACCAGATCGCCTCCTACACCGAGAGCCGGCTCGAACGTGTCGCCGCCCACCTGTGAACATCGGTGAGTTCGCGCACAGGGTGCTCGGGTCCCGGCCCGAGTCCGCTCGCCTAGACTCGACTGCGTGACCGGACGAATACCAGCTCGCGATATCACCGCCATTCGGGAGCGCGTCCGGATCGAAGACGTGGTGGGCGAGTACGTGGCCCTCAAACGTGGCGGCGCCGATTCGATGAAGGGCCTGTGCCCGTTCCACGACGAGAAATCGCCGTCTTTCCACGTCCGGCCGAACCACGGACTGTTCCACTGCTTCGGGTGCAACGAGGGCGGCGATGTGTACGCCTTCATCCAGAAGATCGAGCACATCGGGTTCGTGGAGGCCGTCGAACAGCTCGCCGACCGTATCGGCTACCGGATCGACTACGAGGGTGGCGGTACCTCGGTGCAGCGCGACCGCGGCACCCGCTCCCGGCTGGTCGCCGCCAATGCCGCCGCGCACGAGTTCTACGTCTCCCGGCTGCGCGGCCCCGATGCGACGGTGGCCCGCAAGTATCTCACCGACCGCAATTTCGACGAGGCCGCCTGGACCCAGTTCGGCTGCGGCTACGCCCCCGACGGCTGGGACACCCTCACCAAACATCTGCTGAACAAGGGCTTCGAATTCAAAGAGCTGGAGGCGGCGGGTCTGTCCCGGCAGGGCCGTCGCGGCCCGATCGACCGTTTCCACCGGCGGCTGCTGTGGCCCATCCGCAACCTCGGCGGCGATGTGATCGGTTTCGGGGCGCGCAAACTCTTCGACGACGACACCATGCCGGGAAAGTACGTCAACACCCCGGATACGTTGCTGTACAAGAAGTCCCAGGTGTTGTTCGGTCTCGATCACGCCAAACGGGATATCGCGAAAAGCCACCAGGCCGTGGTCGTCGAGGGCTACACCGACGTGATGGCCATGCACCTGGCCGGAGTGAAAACCGCAGTCGCCGCCTGTGGGACCGCGTTCGGTGACGATCATCTGGGGATTCTGCGCCGCCTGCTCATGGACGACAATTTCTGGCGCGGTGAGATCATCTTCACCTTCGACGGTGACGCCGCCGGCCAGGCCGCCGCCCTGAAAGCTTTCCTCGGTGATCAGAAAGTCGCCGGGCAGACCTATGTGGTGGTGTCTCCGGACGGTCAGGATCCGTGCGAGATGCGGCAGCGATCCGGTGACGCCGCCCTACGCGATCTGGTCGCCCGCCGCGAACCGCTGTTCGATTTCGCGCTGCGCCAGGAGATCGCCAAACGGGAGGACAGCCGGACCGGTGCCCTGACCTACGACAGCCAGGTCGAGGTGATGCGCTGGGCGGTACCGATCGTCGCCCAGATCAAGGATCACGGCCTGCGTAAACGCTATGCCACCCAGCTGGCCGAATGGACCGGCTGGCAGGATCCGCAGCTCGTGTACCGCCGGGTCGACGAGGAGGCCCGCAAGCTCCGCGGTGCCGCGGCCGCACCCGCCCGGGCGCCCCGGGTGGAGCACACCGGTCCCACCCAGCCGGCCGCCCGCCCCGACCCGCGTGACCCGGTGCTGCGCTCGCAGCGCCAGGCGCTCACCGCCGGTCTCCAGTACCCGGAAATCGCGGGCCCGGCGTTCGACGCGCTGGAAACCGACGCCTTCACCCATCCCGCCTATATCGCGGTCCGCACGCTCATGGCCGAAGCCGGTGGTGTCTGCTCCGGTCTCTCGGGTGCCGACTGGATCGCCGCGATCACCGATCACACCGACGACCTCACCCTGCGCGCCCTGGTTTCCGAACTGGCCAGTGAACCGCTGCCGGTGAAAACCAGCCACGATATCCCGCGCTTCATCACGGGCGTCCTCGCGAGTGCCCAGGCCGCGCTCGTGGGGCGGCAGATCGCGGAACTGAAGTCCCGCCTGCACCGCGTCTCCTCCACCGACGACCCCGACACCTACATGGCGTTGTTCGGTGATCTGGTGGCACTCGAGCAGTACCGCAAGAGCCTGCTCGAACAGGCCATGGGCAGCGGCGACTTCGCGGCCACCTGATATTCGCCGCTCATCGGGCCGGTGCCGCGATCGGATAGCGGGTACCGCTGTGGCCGCTACCACCTCGGCGCAGACATATCCGACCGCAGGATTGCGAGTCGCCCGAGCGTGCCGTCGACAGGTCGGGTCGTCTCGGAGATCGGGCGTGCACGACCGTGCGTTCCGCGGAAGTGCTCGTGTGCAACTGGCCTAACGGCGGCGCAACTGGTCGTGCGGCACCATCACGGTGGTGCGTTCGTCCAGCGGCTCCATGGGCTCCAGCTTCGGCTGGGTGCTCAACTTCTCCGATAGCTTCTGCCGGCTCACCAGCACCAGCTTGCGGGTCACCGGGCTCCCCGCGACGGCACGCGCACTGGCACTGATCTGCTCATAGCGCGCCCGCCCGGCCTTACTGCCCAACACATAACCGGCAGCGATACCGATGATCAACCGCAGCATCTTGGGTCGAGCTCCTCCCAGTAGTCCGTGCTGCCCCATCCTGCCCGACCGCACCGACACCTGTCGATCCGACGCCACCGCAGACGCGCCGCTCGCACCCACTTTCCCCGCGTCCCCCGAGCTCGACCCCGCGATTTGGGCGCACACCCACCCATACGCTAGAGTTTCACCTCGGTCAGCCCGGTACGGGTGAGACCGCCGAGCAATCCCCTATAGCTCAATTGGCAGAGCAGCCGACTGTTAATCGGCAGGTTACTGGTTCGAGTCCAGTTGGGGGAGCAGAAACATCAGGTCAGACTCGATAGTAAGGCTTGGCCTACTATCTTTTCCGGACGACGTGTGCTGGCGTCTTTGTTGCGGTGTGTGCGGCGAAGCCGAGCGCAATACGCGAAATGGATCGGCACCAGGTCCCACCCACACCCCGCCTCGCCGCCATTCGGTTCGCGGAAATGTAGATGCCGAGTCCCGGCACCCCAGGCGTGCTTCGTATCGGCCGTCGAGGTGGTGGCCGGGTAGGAGCCGCCGGTGGTGCTGGGTTCGACGTATACGCTGCCTGCGACACCCGGCGCCCTCGATCGGGCGTCAGAACAGGAACAACTGGTCAAAATCCGACCTTCCGCCGCTGCATAATTCCCTGTCCACTGTTCGGGGTGAACCTCAGTTCGATCGGTGCCCCCGGTGGACTGGAGCTGGCTGGGCCTGGCCTGGCGCACTGGCCGGCGTTCGCGGCTGCGACCGTCGCTGCACTACCTTGGCCGGAGCGGCGACCTGCACAGTCGACGTCCGGGCCGCGGTCCGATGAGGGGTCGTTTCGCAGCCGGGGCCGCCTTAAAAGGGGTATACCCAGAAAACCGGCCGAGTACGACGTCGTGTCGCTGCGCACGGTCTTGCGGGAGCTTGATCGAGTGGAGACGCTGCGCGGATCCGGTTCTCCCCAGCTTGACCTTCCGCCATCCCACCTGAAATTAACTTTAGGTACTCTAGGGTTAGTTTTCTGTCACGAGGCTTAACCTTGAGGAGTGTCCGTGGCGAGGTACGAGGAACGGGTGTGGCAGCCGTCGGACGAGGGTCTGCTCGCCCGGCGGGATCGGCAGGCCGGAACCTACCTGGCCTATATCCCCGATCCGCTAGGCCGGGACCTACCGCAGATCGGCCCCCGAGCCCAGCAGGCTGCCGAGGACGCACTAGCAGTGCTGGCCAGGGCCGATGAACGTATCGGGCCCCGGGGCAGTTATCTCAACCACCTGCTGATCCGGTCCGAGTCGATCTCCTCGTCCTGGATCGAAGGCAACCGCATCACCCCCAAAAAACTCGCCATCGCCGAAACCTTGGAATCGGGAACCCGCACCGCCCTGGACGTGGTGGCGACCGTGCACGCCACCGAGCAGGCCATCGATTCCCTGGCCGACCGATTCAGGCCGATCACGACACAAGACCTCGTGGATCTACAGCACACCATCGAACCCCGGTTACCGGCCGGCCTGCGAACCGAACAGAACTGGGTGGGCGGACCGGGGTGGAGCCCACTGCGGGCCGAGTTCGTACCGCCACCCGAGTCCGAAGTTCCCGCCCTGGTCGAGGACTTGGCCTCGTTCCTGACCGCCACTCACGGCAATCCGGTTGTGCGGGCCGCGATCGCCCACGCGCAGTTCGAGACGATCCACCCGTTCATCGACGGCAACGGGCGTACCGGCCGCGCGCTGATCCACACCGTGCTGCGGCGCTGTGATGCCCTACGGCACACGTTGATCCCGATCAGTACCGTGTTCGCCGCGCGCACCGACGTCTATCTGGCGGGCCTGACCGCCTATCGCGATTCGGAACCACACACCGACGAGTGGGTCATCGGGTTCGCCCATGCCGCTGAGCAGGCAGCGCAGACCGGAGTGCGGCTGGCCCGAGACGCTGCCGCACTCGATGATCAGCTCCTGCAACGCCTGGTCGAGCACCGTCGCCGACAGGGCACGAGTCCCGCCCTACCCCGTCGCGATGCGGTCGCCATGAAGATCCTCGCTGACTTGTCCACACATCCCGTACTCACCACAGAATCGGCCGCCACTCGGTATGGTGTCTCGGCTGTCGCCGCCCACCGTGCCCTCACTGAGCTGGCTGACGCCGGAGTACTCGGCCGCTCGAAGAATCACAAGGGCAAAATCGTGTGCTACACAGCTGACGCCCACCTGGGTCTTACTGCCCTCGCTGAGCGCGCCAACCGGGTCGGGGCCGGCGATACCGACCATCGGCGACCCGATCAGGGGCCACCGGCGCCGGCGGTGGACCGTTTCGGCCGACTGCGTACCGATGCACCGAAATAGCTCTGGGCTCGGTCGGCAACTGCACCGGTGACCGGCCCGGTCATGGACCCCTGGTCCGATCAACGCACCCCTTCGGCTCCGCGCCGTTGACGACCGGCGACTGCCCGGCACTGGCGGAGTGGGCGAAGCGGCGCGGTTCCCCGGCAGGACGGAATCGGAGGCTGCTCCGCGTCTGGAAGCGCCCGGATCGGTCCCTACAGCGGAAGTCGGCATTCCGCGGGCATTCGTGGTGTCGATTGCCCGGTTCGCATACCGTAAGGCGGACGGAACGGGTACTCGGGCAGGTCATCGAAGAACCGCCGAGATGCCCTGTTCCGACACCGATCACGAGCGGTGGGCTATCCGGTCACACGGACGTCGCGGCAGCCTTGCGCCGCCGTCGCCGCACACGGAAACGAGCAGTCAAGCTGCTGATGACCAGCGAGAATATTGTTCGGCCGCCGCCCCGGGCCGGTGCGTCCTTGTGGGAGGCGAACCAGACCTGAAAGTTCGCCGGACTGATCGGCAGCGAGATATGTTCGTGCGTTATCGTCCACTTGTCGTTCGAATATCGCAGGCAGACGGTTTCTCGCACCCATATCGACAACTCGATCCCGCCCCTGTGCTTGCCCGAGTCCAGATGAAGCATGTTGGCGAACGCGACGTCTTCATTCGTGACGATGGTCAGGTCGTGCGTTTCCAGGCCGATCGGGCCGTCATAGCCGTCGAACCACCGCACGAAGTTGTTGCGTACTTCGTCGGTCCCCGTGAACCGGAGAGGGGCGACAGCATCGTAGTAGACGATGTCAGGAGAATAGAACGTCATGAGTCGATCGATGTCCTTCGAGCGCTGCGCATCGGCTCGGTTCGCAAGCAATGCCCTGATTTCGGGCTCTTTCGAAGTCATCGTTTCTCCGTTCGCATTCCGGCCGCAGCCGGCTTTCCGGCAGCGGTCCTGTGGATTCCGTAGTCCGACGACACAGCCTCGGTAAACGTGAGGTGCTGCTCCTTCGTCGGCTCGGTGACGGGCTCGACAATGTCGGTGCAGGCAGGTCGAGGTGAGGTGGTCCGCCGACCTCACATTTATGCGACCTGGTACGTCGAACAGGTGAGGAAACCAGTGACGACCCGAGGGAGCCGCAGACAATGACCATCCCGTTCCAGCCAGGACACGAGCGGCAGGACCCGAGTATCGACGTGCTGATGAGCGAGCGGGCTCAGTTGATCGGTCTCGCCTACCGGCTGCTCGGTTCGCTGGCCGAGGCCGAGGACGTGGTGCAGGAGGCTTTCGCCCGCTGGTATGCCATGTCCGAGCAACAGCGGGAGGCCATCCGATCCCCCGGTGCCTGGCTGCAGACGGTCACCAGTCGTATTTGTTTCGACCTGCTCGGCTCGGCGCGCGCTCGGCGCGAACACTATGTGGGCGAGTGGCTGCCGGAACCGGTACCGGAATCCGCGGAGTGGATCACCGGCCGCAGCGATAACCCGGCCGAGCGCGTGACGCTGGACGAATCGGTGAGTATGGCGTTCCTGATCGTGCTCGATACTATGACCCCGGCCGAGCGCGTCGCATTCACCCTGCACGATGTCTTCGGCTACTCGTTTGCCGATATCGCCGAGATCGTCGGACGCACTCCGGCGGCTTGCCGGCAGCTGGCTTCCTCGGCACGCCGGCGGATCCGCACATCCAGGGCACCGGTGACACCGGCCGGCCGACCGGCCGACATCGTCAGCGACTTCAAACGGGCATGGGAAGCCAAGGACATACCGGCCCTGATCGACCTTCTCGACCCCGACGCAACAGCGATCGCCGACTCCGGCGGGCTTGTGAACGCCGCGGCCGGTCCCATCGAAGGCGCAGAGTCGATCGCGCGGTACTGCGTCGCCTTTGCGTCGCTGACGCCCGGGAACTTCGAGATCATGGAACGAACCGTCAATGGACAGCCCGGCCTGGTCATCTTGCAGGAAGGCGTCACCGCGACCGTGTTCGCCTTCGGCCTCGCAGGTGACCGGATCACACGCATTTGGGGTATACGCAACCCCGACAAACTGAGCCGATGGACGTGAGATATCGGTGGGCTGCGGTCGACACCCGGAATATCGACGCCGAAGGAACTGGTGATGACGACATCGAACAACTCCCGCGCACACACCGACCGCATCGCCGCGGACGAAGCTGCGATCCGCCGACAGATCGACAAGGTGGTCCAGGGGATCCGAGCCCAGAATCTCGAGGCCGTGCGACAGGTGTATACGGCCGATGTCGTGTCGTTCGACGTCGAACCCCCACTGCAGCACGTCGGAACAGCGGCGAAACTCGAGAACTGGGCGAAAGTTTTCCTCGCCTTCGAACGGGTGACCTACGAGCTCCGCGACCTGACCTTGACCGTGGGTGAGGAGGTGGCCTTCGGGTACGCCTTCGGCCGTCTCGGCGGCATTCTGAAGAACGGGCCGACGACGAGCGGTATATGGGTCCGGGTCACCTACGGCCTGCGGAAGATCGAGGGCACCTGGTTGATCGCGCACGATCAAGTCTCGGTGCCGGTCGACATCGCGACCGGCCGAGGGCTGGTAGATCTGGAACCTTGAGGCGTCCCCGCGTTCGGCCGGCGACGAGGCTCGACTCGGACCGCACCGGATTCGCGGCAACAGGCGTCGGAACGCTCCGGTGGCGTAAGGACCGGCCGGGTGGAGCGCAAGCTCGCCGATCGCCGCCCTGGTCTGGGTTCAGGGGCGCGGATCGGCGGGACGAGTATCGCGGTAATCGGTCGGAGCACTACCGGTCCATCGGTGGAACGCCCGGCGAAACGCGCTGGCCTCGGAATAACCGAGGCGGGCAGCGAGTTCCGCGACCGACTCATCGCCGTGTACCAACGCTTCGACGGCGCGGTCGCGAAGAATCTGCTCCTGGATACTGCGCTGGCTGGTTCCCTCGGCGCGCAATAGCCGTCGCAGGTGTGGTGCGCTGATCGACAATCGGCGGGCGAGCTCGTCGGCGCCGAGCCAGGGACCGTTCGGGTTGCGTTCCATGATCGTGCGGACCCGTGCCGCGGTGGTCGCGGACTGTTCCGGCGCATAGAACAGCGCACCGGGCGCGTCGGGCAGGAACCGCTCGAGGTCGCCTTCGTCACGCACCACAGGTTTGGTCAGTAACGCGCGTCGAAGGACATCGCTACCCGCCGCGCGCGAAAGACCGGCCGAACTCCGAAAATGAGCGCGTACTCGTCGGCCAGATAATCGGCGTCGAAAGGAAACTCGATCAGCCGCAACGTAATCGGTGACCCGATCAGCCATCCGGCGAACCGCTGTCCGGCGCCGGCGACGGCGAGCGCGACGAACGGGTCGAGGCGAGTGCCGGGTTCTTCCTCGCTGCTGATCGCCGCCAGGCCCGCCTCGTCGGTCTGCAGCCTCCAGCGGATGCCGATGGTCACGGTGGCCAATTCGAGCATACGAGCCAGCGCACTGCGCAGATCCCGGGTGTGGATGATGGTCAAACCGGCCAGTCGCAGCGTCCCGGGCGTCACCGGCCGCGGTCCCAGACCCAACAGATCGTCGTCGGTTTGCTCCCAGAGGGCGCGCACTACAGCGGTGGTCTGCTCCGGCGTCATCCGGGCGCGGTCCTCGGCGTAGAGCCGCCAGTCGAGCCCGGCTCCACGGAGTGCCTGTTCCACATCGATGCCGCGCTTCGGCATTGATTCGACCGTCGCCCGCAAGAACCGCATCGGAATCGTGTGCGCCACGTGACTCCTTCGACCTCGATGACCGGTTCGGACAGTACCAGTGCCGATGATCGTTTCGGTCCCCCAGAAGGCCCGTTGCAGTCCTCGCCGGGCGAGGCCCGCACTCATAGCGTCATAGGAACAGCTGGATAGGTGATCAAAGGAGAGGAACCATCCTGTGACGCAACGGGTATTCGTCATCGGTGTCGGCATGACGAAGTTCGAGAAGCCAGGTCGCCGCCTCGATGAAGACCAAGGGACTGCTCGCCGGATGAGTGACTCATCGCCGGGCGGGGGCGGTTCACGGTGTGGTTCGCCAGGTGTACCGGATCTGTGGGCGCCCTGCCCGGCCGTAGTCGGTGTGCCGATCGAGGAGTCCGTCGTCGGCGAGTTTTTCGAGATACCGCCAGGCGGTGACCCGCGAAACGCCGGCCGCACGGCCGGCCTCGGCGGCGGAGAGACCTCCGGGGGTGGTGCCGACGATCCGGGAGATCTTCTCGAGAGTCTGCGGTGCCACGCCTTTCGGTGAACCCGCCCGCGGGCTCGGGGTTCGCAGGGCGTTGAGGGCGCGGTCGACGTCGTGCTGGGAGAGCGCGGTTCCGCCCGTCGGCAATGCGTTGCGGTATTCCAGATAGCGTTCGAGCTTGTCGCGGAAGGCGGCGAAGGTGAACGGCTTGAGCAGATACAGCGCGACACCGTGGGTGACGGCCGCCCGGACCATGGTGAGGTCGCGGGCCGAGGTGATGGCGATGACATCGGGACTCGGCCGGAGTCCGGCCAGCGCGGCGGCGACGTCGAGCCCGCTCGCGTCGGGCAGGCCGATATCCAGCAGTGCGAGGTCGATCGGCGTGCCCTCGGCCGAGGCCGCGGTGGCCACCCGCACGGCGTCACGGGCCGTGTGCACGACGGCGACGGGGGAGAAACCGGGCACCCGTTCGACGTAGGCGCGGTGCGCCTCGGCGATCAGCGGCTCGTCCTCGGCGATCAGCACGCGGATCACGGTGTCGTTCCCCGTGGCAGTGTCACCGCTACCGTGCTCTCCGGAGTGTTCTCGGTGCGGATCGTGCCGCCTCGGCGAGTCACCAGCCGGCTCACCAGCGCCAGGCCGAGCCCGTGGTGGTCGGTTTTCGTCGAGTAGCCGCGTTCGCTGGCGCGCGCGAACATTTCGGCGGACATACCCGGGCCGCTGTCCGATACTTGTACGTGCAGTGTCGAAATATCCTGTCGTACGGTGACTTCCACCCACGCGTCGGTGGTCTGCGTTGCCGCGTCGAGGGCGTTGTCGATCAGGTTTCCGACCAGTGTCACCATTTCGTGCGCCGTCAGTGGTGCGGTGGAGTCCAGTGCGGTGTCCGGCGTTACGGTCAGTTCGATGCCGCGCTCGGCGGCTTGATTCACCTTGCCCAGCAACAGGGCGGCCAACGCCGGTTCCGCGATCGTGGCCAGGAGGCGGTCGATCAGAGCTTGGGAGAGTTCGAGTTCCGCGGTCGCGAAGTCGACCGCCTCGGCGTATCGGCCCATCTCCACCATGGTGATCATGGTATGCAGCCGGTTCCCGAATTCGTGGGCTTGCGCGCGCAGCGACTCGGCGAAGCCGCGAACCGACTCGAGCTCGCCCAGGACACTCTGCAATTCGGTGTGGTCGCGAATTGTGGTCACGGTTCCGAGCGGGCGACCCGCCCAGGTCACCGAGTCCTGGTTGAGCACGAGCACGCGATCGTCGGTGACGTGCATTTCGTCGCGGACGAGGCCGGTGCCGATTTTCCGAAGCGAGACCGGCAGATCACTGCGCCGCACCGGACCGTCCGGGAGGCCGAGCAGGCGGCGCGCCTCGTCGTTGACCACTTCGGCCTCGTCGTCCTGCGCGACGGTTCCGGGCGGGCGTCCCGCGCCGAATACGAGCAAACCCTCGTGGATCGAATGCAGCACCGCTTCGTGGTGCTCGTACAGCCGGCGCAGCTCACGCGGCGCCAAACCGTGCGTCTGGCGCCGCAACCTACGGTTCAGCAGCAGGGAGCCGGCCATGGCGACCAGCAGGCCGGCGGTGGTGACTGCGAGGATCGGTGGCAGCTGGGCCTGTACCTGATCGCCGACCCGGGCCCGGGTCACGCCGGCCGATACGAGCGCGACGATGCGCCCGTCGTCGTATACCGGCGTCACCGCACGGATCGAGGGACCCAGCGAACCGGTGTAGGTTTCGGTGAACGTCGCACCGGCCAGTGCGCGATCGATCGTGCCGCTGAACGGTTTGCCGATACGCGCCGGGTCGGTATGGGTGAACCGGGTCCGATCGGGTGCCATCACCACGATGAAATCCAGGCCGGTGCGGCTGCGGATCAGTTCGGTCACGGGTTGCAGCACGGCCGAGGGATCCGGTTCGCGCACGGCTGTCGCGGTCGAGGGCGCGACTGCCAGGCTCACGGCCACGGCGGTGACTTCCTGCCGGATCGCCTCGTCACTGTCCCTGCGTGCGTCGAGCACCGCGAGTGCCGCCCCGGTGCCGATCACCAGCGCGAGCACGACCAGTTGCAGGGCGAACGTCTGCCCGGCAAGCGACCATCGACTGCGTTTCACTGTGCTGTCCTCCGTGAACGTAATGTACGCAACCGTGACCGGGGTCACTCGTGCGGTCATCATTCTTGGCACAGGAAGCGTGACTCAGCGCATAGGCACCGTCGAAGAGGACCGTCATGAGTGATTCCGCACCGGCCACGCGGCGCGACCGCACCCACTGGTTATATCTGGCCGTCATAGTCGCTGTCGTGGCCGGCATTGCTGTCGGCTGGCTCGCGCCGTCGGCCGGGAAGTCGGTGGGTGTGCTCGGCACCATGTTCATCGACCTGATCAAGATGATGATCGCACCGGTCATCTTCTGCACCATCGTGCTCGGGGTCGGATCGGTGCGGGCCGCCACCAGCGTCGGCAAGGTAGGCGGGCTCGCACTCGGCTACTTCCTGGTGATGTCCACCGTGGCGCTCGGGATCGGGCTGCTCGTCGGCAACCTGCTGCAACCGGGTGGCGGGATGAACCTGTCCGAGAACGCGGGGGCGGGCGCCGAGTACGCCGAACAAGCACACGCGGCCGGCGGCACCCTCGAATTCCTGCAGGGCATCATCCCCGACACGTTGATCTCCGCGCTCACCGCGGGCAGTGTGCTGCAAACGCTGTTCGTCGCATTGCTGGTCGGTTTCGCGGTGCAGGCCATGGGCAGCACCGGGGAGCCGATCCTGCGCGGCGTATCGGTACTGCAGAAACTGGTGTTCCGGATCCTGTCGATGATCCTGTGGCTCGCCCCGATCGGCGCATTCGGCGCGATCGCGAATGTGGTCGGGCGCACCGGCCTCGACGCCGTGCTCGCGCTCGGCACGCTGATGATCGCCTTCTACCTGACGTGCGTGGTGTTCGTCTTCGGAATCCTCGGGGTTCTGATCCGGGCCGCCGCCGGGGTGTCGATCTTCAAGCTGGTGCGTTATCTCGCTCGCGAGTATCTGCTGATCGTGGCGACATCCTCGTCGGAGTCGGCGCTGCCACGGCTGATCGCCAAGATGGAGCATCTGGGCGTCGAGCGGACCACCGTGGGTGTTGTCGTCCCGACCGGGTACTCCTTCAACCTCGACGGCACGGCGATCTACCTGACGATGGCGTCGATCTTCATCGCGGATGCGCTGGGGCAGCCGCTGGCGCTGGGGGAGCAGATCGGATTGCTGGCCTTCATGATCATCGCCTCGAAAGGCGCCGCGGGAGTTACGGGCGCCGGCCTGGCGACGCTGGCCGGCGGGCTACAGAGCCATCGGCCCGAACTGCTGGAAGGTGTGGGGCTGATCGTCGGAATCGACCGGTTCATGTCGGAGGCCCGTGCCGTCACCAATTTCTCCGGCAATGCGGTCGCCACCGTATTGGTCGGCACCTGGACCAAGACCCTCGACCCGGACCGGGTCCAGCTGGTCCTGGACCGCAAACTGCCCTTCGATGAGCAGACCATGGTCGACGATCATCCGCCACAGGCCGAGCCCGCCCCGCGGGAGATGGTTCCGGCGTGACCGATTCGGCAGGACCGGTCGGGCCGCCCCACGGCCGGCCCGACCGGATCCCGGGTGCCGGCCGACCCGGCCGATGGACACCGGACAGGCCGGTTCGGCGCGTATGGCCGCGCCCTGAGACAGTCCGCCACCAGCGGGGAGATCTTGCTGGTGGCGGACAGTAGTTCGGGGCCGGCCGAACAGACCGGGCGATCATCGGCCTTTCCACTGGTTATTCGATCGGCGACGCCGGATCGCCGACCGCTGCTCGAGGTGCAACGGAAATCCCGCGGTCATCGGGTCCGGCGGCGCTGTGCCGATATGGGGTCGGGTGGCCGGGTGTGGCCAGCAGCTCGCGGGCTGCCGCCAAGTTCCTGTCGATCATGGCGTCCCACAGTCGTGCATCGCGGCGGCGGCGCTCACGTGCTGCCGCGAGCCCGGACAGCGCCGGCCCCAGCCATACGTCGGCGACCCGGGACGCGGGAATTCGAAGGTCCCTGCACAGGCCGTCGCCGTGGATCCGGCGTGTGATTGCGTTCAGTGCCGGTCGCGCCAGCCCGCTCGGCACCTTCAGTACCTCATGCATCGTCGAGGCCACCGCCGCGAGCGTCGCGTCGGCCAGCGCGGCGGAGTCCTCGGTGACCGGCCCGGTCACGGTCTGGAAGAGATCATCGATACGCTGTGCCGCCGCGTTGCTGGTGATGCCCTCGACCAGACGTGCGTCGATCCCCAGGAGATGAGCGATGTACCACCAGTAGCGGTACAGATCGGCCGTCTCGCGGTTGGTCGACCCGAACCCGAGACGTTCCTCGGCAGTGCGGCCGGTCAGTGTGAAGTCCATCCAGGTTCGCCCCAGGTCGACCTGATTGATCGGATAGCCGTGTACCGACGCGTCGTAGCCGCGGTCCAGGGCGAGTTTTCGCATATGCGCGTGCAGCATCCGGACCTCCAGGGTCGCCACGTAACCCGGCTGGCCGGCGCGCAGGCTTCCCGGAATCATCACCTGGCGGTGCCAGGCGCCGGTCTCCTGGAGCCGGCGCTGCGCACCGTCCACCAGCCGGCCTGTTGTGGTGAGCACCTCGGAGATCGACGGCGACTCGTAGACCCGGATGAGTGCGCCCGCGCTGAGCGCGATGAGGTGGACCGTTGCCGGCGCGGTGTAGAACGGCATCGAGGCCTGATCGAGCAACTGGTCGTCGACATAATCGGGCCTGCTCTCGGCTTGCCGCAAGAGTGCCGCCAGGGCGGGTGGTGGGTCGGCGAGGGCGGCCGAGCCCTCTCGGATTCCCTTGCGCAGCAGGAGTCTTGCCTTTTTCACCCCGATTTCGTGCATTTCGGTGACGACGGCGTCGGCCAGCTCGTCACCGGTGGTCAATGCCCACCGCATCAGTTCGGCGCGGGCCTCGCCGAACTGAGCCAGGACGGTCTGCCGGCCCGCACGCCCGGTCGGCCATTCGAGCTGTTCGATCACGATGTCTCCTCGATGATTGGTGCCAACTACTCGGATCAGGTTTCCGCCCGACCCGGGCATCCGCGGCTGGACTGCGGTACCCGGCCCGGCGGCGTACCACCGGGCCGGCCGATCAGCCGCGGACCCGGGCGAGTGGCCTGTCCGATGGGATGGGGGTGTTGCCGCTCTTGGCCATATCGCTCAGTACCTCCGCGGCAGCGAGCTCGTCGCGCGCGGCGAGCTGGTCGAAACCGTTGACGGCGGGGTAGACGTAGCGGCCGAGGGTCGCGATGAGGAGCGCGCCGACGACGAGGACGCCCATCAGCACAGGGATGACCGGGTCGTAGGAGCCGAGTTCGTCGTAACCCAGCCCGAGGAGCAGCGGCCCGAGTGCGCTGCCCAGGAGGAAGACGGCTTGGACCGGTCCGAGGATCCGGCCGAAGTTGCGGGTGCCGAGATAGCGGGTGATGAGTAGGGCGAGCAGGTCGCCCTCGATACCGAACGCGATGCCGATGAAGGCGACCGCGACGACGGCGGTGGAGTAGGGCGGCTGCAGGAAGAACATGCCGACGATGGGGGCGAGGATCGCGATCGTACCGATGACGGAGGCGTGGACCCGGTCGATGAGGAAGCCACCGGCAACGCGGCCGGCCAGCGATGCCAGGCCGAAAACGACCAGCAGCGAGCCTGCCTGGTCGTCACTCAGTCCGCGGTCGGTCATCATCGGTACGAGGTGGACCTGCAGGCCGTAGACCACGACCCCCACCAGACCCAGCCCCGATGCGATGGCCCAGAACTGCCGGGTGCCCAGCGCCGCACGGACCGTCAGGCCCGGCAGTTCGAGGCTGACGTCCCGGTCCCCGACGTGGGCTTCGGGGGCGAGTCGCCCGCGCACGTGTTCTTCCGCCCGGGCCCGGACGAACAAAGTGACCATCGTGACCGACACCAGCGCGGCGACCAATCCCATGACGCCGTAGGTGAGCCGCCATCCGATGCTGTCGATGAGCATTCCCGCCAGCAGGGGCGCCAGGGCGGCGCCCAGACCGATGATGCCTGTCACGACGCCGACGGCGAGGGCGCGGTTGTTGTCGAACCAGCTCACTACCGCTCGGGTGGCGGGGACAGCTGTCCCGGCACCGAAGAACCCGACGAAGAAGCACGGGATGTAGTAGACGGCTTCGACCGGCGGTACCAGAGCGATCATGGCCATCGAGGCCGCGAACAGCACGAACCCCGGTACGAGGATGTAGCGGGCGGCGTATCGGTCGACGAGCTGCGCGACGATGATCAGGCCGATCACCATCCCGACTGCGGCGACCGAGAACGAGCCGGTGACGGTGGTGCGGCTGAAGCCGGTGTCCTCGGCGATCGGTAGTACGAACAGGCCGATGGTGGCCAGGTACATCTGGGGGCCGACGGCATTGGCTGTACCGGCGCCGGCGACCACCCACCAAGGGCTTCGTCGCTTGCCGGCGGGGCGGGTTGGCGAATTCATGTGACTGCTCCGGTGGCTCGGTTGTTCCGGGGTGGCGAGATCAGGCGGTGGGGAAAGAGGTCTTGGTGAGTTCCTCGGAGACCTGCCAGACGCGTTCGGCTTCCTCCGCACTGCGCAGCGGCGGGTAGAGCCGCTGCTCGGCCGGCGCGCCGCCGAGGTTGCCGGGCCCGCCGGGACCATAGAGGACGTGGGACTCGGCGTCGGGGTAGGTCGCCGCCATGAGCGCGGGCAGTGCGGCGGTCTCGCGGGTGCCCGCCAGGATTCCGCGGGCGGAAAGCGCTTGGATCAGCCGGTATTGGGGCACAGCCCGGCTGCGGCCGAGCTCGGGCCGGGCAGCCAGCAGGCTGGTCGGGGCGACCCCGGGGTGGGCGAGGTTGCTGGTGATGCCCCAGCCGTGGGCCTTACTGCGCCGCGCCAGCTCCAGGCCGAACAGCCCGAACGCGATCTTGGACTGGCTGTACGCGCGCATCCCGTGATAGCTGCGCTCCCAGTTCAAGTCGTCCCAGTGGATGGCGCCCCGCCGGGCCGCGATGCTGATCTGTGAGGTCACCCGGGCCTGCCCGGCGCGCAGTAGCGGCAGCAGCTGGGCTACCAGGGCGAAGTGGCCGAGGTGGTTGGTGCCGAACTGCACCTCGAACCCATCGGCCGTGGCCTGGCGGTTCGGCGGCCGCATCACGCCGGCGTTGTTGATCAGGAGGTGAATCGGGTGGCCTTCCGCCCGCAGCGTGTCACCGAGGGCCGCGACCGACTCCAGTGCGGACAGGTCGAGGTCGCGCAGCGATACCTTCGCGCCTGGGGCAGCCCGATCGATCTCGGCGATAGCTGCTTCGCCCTTGCTCGGGTTGCGGACGGGCATGATCACTTCCGCTCCGGCAGCCGCCAGTCGCGCGGCTATTCCGAGGCCCATGCCGTCGCTGGCGCCGGTGACGACGGCGCGCTTTCCGGACAGGCTGGGGAGGGTGATGTCGATCTGTGTGCGTGGCATCGTTCTGCTCCTGGTTGCTGGTGTGCGTTCGTCGTCGCGCTCGCTCGCGCCATGGCATTGATCCTCAGCGGACCGTCCGGGCGCATCCAGGACCTATCGATCACAGGCTCGCCCGGCCACCGCTGCGCGCCGGAGGGGGATCGGCAGACCGTGGCTACTTCTTCCCGCAGCCGGTAGAAACGGGGGCAGTGCTTCAGAGAGGGGAGCGTGGTGATCGATCGCACCGGATTGGCGGGGTTCCTGCGCCATCGGCGTGCGGCGCTGCAACCCGAAGACGTCGGCCTGCCGCGCAGGTCCCGTCGCAGGACCAGCGGGCTACGGCGCGAGGAAGTCGCATCGCTGTGCAATATGTCGGCCGATTACTACTCCCGGCTGGAACGGGAGCGTGGGCCGCAGCCGTCGCAGCAGATGCTGGCCTCGATCGCGCAGGGGTTGCACCTGTCGCTCGATGAACGCGACCATCTGTTCCGCCTCGCGGGGCACAACCCACCGGCCAGGGGAACGACCGGCGAGCACATCAGCCCCGGCCTGCTGCGCATCCTCGATCGGCTGGCGGACACTCCCGCGGAGATCGTCACCGAGCTCGGCGAGACCCTGCGGCAGACTCCGCTGGGGATCGCGCTCACCGGTGACACGACCCGGTACACCGGGCCCGACCGCAGTGTCGGATACCGCTGGTTCACCGACCCGGCCGTCCGAAATTTCTATGCGCCGGAAGAACACGCGTTCCTGAGCCGGAGGTACGCCTCGGGACTGCGCGAACTCGTCACCCTCCGCGGTCCGGGCTCACGAGCGGCCTATCTGGCCGATCTGCTCCTGGACCGCAGCGCGGAATTCCGTCGTGTATGGGACGAGCACGAGATCGGGGTCCGGCCGCACGATGTCAAGCACTACATCCACCCGGAAGTCGGTGCGCTGGAACTGAACTGCCAGCGGCTCATAGATCCTGGCCAGGCTCATATGCTGCTCGTCTACACCGCTGTCCCGGGCAGCGAGAGCTACGAAAAGCTCCAGATGCTGTCTGTCGTCGGAGCGCGATCGCTCCACGGAACCCGCGGCTTGTAGAGCCACTGCAACCGGCCACAATTTCGAGTGGTCCGCGCCCGGTTCGGCCTCATCCGCGCCGTGCCGGGGTTCGTGCGATCGTCAGGGGCGGCCGCCCGGTCAGGGCAATCGGGCCGCGAGCCCGTCGAGGACAACGCCGAGCTGCCGTTCGAACCTCGGGTCGCCGTCGTCGCGGAGATGTCCGGCGGCCTTGACCAGCTCAGCGCCTTCGCCGAGCCATGCATCGCGTCCGGTGAGCGAGTATCGAGCGGGGTCGGACCCGGCGGACGGACCCCGCTCCTGCTCTTCGATGACGAAGCCGACCACGAAGGCGGTGACCAGATCGAGGGTGTCGTCCGCCTCGGCCAGGGAGAACCCCGTCGCGGTCAGACGTTCGAGCCAAGGTTCTTTTGCCTTCACGATTGCGGGGTCGGCGACACGCGTACCGCTGAAGATGCGCGCCCCATCCCGGTGCCGCAGGTACTCCGACCGCAGAACGCGGGCGTAGGCGGCTATGCCGTCACGCCAGTCGCCGGCGGGCGGGATCGCCGCGAGTGCGTCGGTGACGCGGCGCATGACGAAGGTGGCCATCTCGTCGAGTAGTTCCTGTTTGTTGCGGACGTGCCAGTACAGGGCGGGGGCCTTCACGTCGAGCCGGGAAGCGAGCGCACGGACGGTGAGGGCGTCCATGCCCTGCTCGTCGAGCAGGTCGAGTGCTGCCGTCACGATCTGCTCCCGGGTGATTCCCTTTGCCACGGTTGACACCTTAACAAAGTTAAGGCACCGTTGTCGGCATCGGAGATTAACTTAGTTAAGGAGTCATCTCATGCGTGCTGCAGTCGTCGACGCGCCCGACGCGACACCTGTCTGTGCGGACTTCCCGGAGCCCGAACAGCGACCCGGCCGGCCGCCGCTACGGCTCGTGGGTGCGGGTTTGCACCACATCGTCCGTGGGATGGCCACCGGTCGCCATTACGGCGGCGGCGGGGTCTTTCCCCTCGTGCCGGGCGTCGACGCGGTGGCCAGGACCGGGGACGGACGGTTGGTCTACACGGGCTTCGCCCGGTCGCCATGGGGGACCATGGCGGAATGGCTGGTCACGCCGTTCGAGGAGGAAGTGCCCGCCGGGGCCGATCCGCTCGCGGTCGCCGCCGGGATGAATCCCGCCCTCTCGGGCTGGATGCCGCTGGTCGCCCGGCGTGAGATGGCGGGCGAACTCGGTACCGTGCTGGTGCTCGGCGCGACCGGTATGTCGGGTGGTCTGGCAGTACGGGCGGCGCTGTCCCTCGGTGCGAAACGGGTCGTCGCGGCCGGGCGGGACCGCGAAGCGCTGGAGCGACTGCGTGGTCCGGGCGTAGATACTGTTGCGCTCGCACCAGATGCGCCCGAGGACTGGGCGGTCGCCCTGGGTGCGGCCGTTGCCGAAGCGCAGCCCACCCTCGTCCTCGACTACGTGTGGGGCCCCGGCGCCGAGGCCGCCTTCGCGGCACTGGGAACGTCCGGTTCCGACGACGACGGCGTGGCGGTCGACTACGTGCAGATCGGCTCGCTCGCCGGAACCGAGGCGGTGCTGCCCGCGGCACTGCTGCGCAGCCGGCGGATCCGGGTCAGCGGCAGTGGCAAGGGCTCGGTCTCGAAGGAGCAGATGATCGCCGAGTTTCCGGGCATTCTCGCCCGGTTCGCCGACGGCACCTTCGATGCGCCGTACACCGTGTACCCGCTCAGCCGCGTAGGCGAAGCCTGGGCGCATCAGGGGCGCACCCGGGCGGTCGTCGTACCGGACTGACCGGGATCGACCGGCCGTGGGTATACCCGCTGCGAAGAATCCCCGCGCCGACCGTTGCCGGCGCGGGGTGACGGGTTGCTCAGGAGGCAGGTTGCAGTGGGCCGATGTAGGTGCCGGGGTGGGTGGCACCGTCCTGGCGTTGCACGCTGACGCCTGCGGGCCACGGTGCTTCGATCGAGGTGGTGGTATCCGGAGGGGTGACGACGAGGGTGGCCGGAACCCAGCCGTCCGGGCCGCCCGGCAGGTAGGTGAGGACACTGCTCACCGCGGAACCCGGCTCCACCACGACCGGGGCGAAATCCGCGTCTTGACGGGGTAATTCGTATACCGGGCCGAAGGTGGGATCCTCCGCGCCCACCAGATCGACCCCCGGGAACCCTTGTACCGCGCAGCTCTGCGCCGAGGTATTGGTCAGCACGACCTCCATCCGGGCCTGGCCGGGGGAGTCGGACGGCCGCTCGCGGGTGCTCAGGTCCAGTGTTTCGGCAGTGCACAGCACCGGCGCGGCCGTACCGGTCGCCGCCGGGATCATCATTGCCGCCAGGGCTGCCATCGCGGCGCCGGCCGATCCGGCGACCCGCCACTTCGTCGAAGTCATAGTTCCTTTCGGATCAAAACGTCAGCGGTCTGTTCGAGCAGATACGTCCCAGCCTACGTAGAGGCTGGTTTCGGCGGTGGTCGACAAGGCAGACCGCGATGCATTTCTTGCTATGCATCGAAGTTGCATCGTTAAACGAGTAGTGTGAATTCCCACGGGTGGAATAGCCGCTCGGCAGCGAGTCCCGGAAGGGGAAGTAGACCGCAAGAAACCCAGGACGAGGAGGCCGTCATGTTGCACAGCACAATCACTCGCTCGCTCGGAATTCCGGTGACCGTGGGGGCGGCGTCACTGTGGGCCCTCACCGCGGCCCCGGTAGCGAGCGCCGCGCCACCGGCATCGTGCCCGGTGCCGGGCGCGGCGGCTGTCACGGCCGGTGTGGAGGGCGCGTCCTGCTCCGCGGAGAGCGACGCGGGAGGTGCGGCCGCGGCCTACGGGGTCGGCGGCGATGCCGATGCGGATGCTGCGGCTACGAGCCTTTCGCTGGCCATCGCCGCGAACGGCGGCACCGCTACGTCCGCGTCGCAATTCTTGTCCGGTCCGGCCGCGATCGCGGTGGGCCCGCGAGCGCAGGCGACGACCGTCGGGGTGCGACCGGGGCTGTCGATCGGTATCGCCGGTCCCGGAGCTACGGTCGCGGTCACCGGCACCTCGATGCCCACCTGTGCGGGCGGACCCGCGTTCGCGGGAGACTTCCAGACCCTGCAGGGCTGTGTGTCCCTGCGGTGAGGGCCGCGCCACCGCCGGCGGGGCGGGTCGACCGTTTCGGGTCGTCCGACCCGCCGGGAGCCCGGCCAGGCCCGGGACATTATTCGATGCATAAACGATGCAAAATCCGCCGAAGTGTGCCAGGCTTGAACTTGTGAACGCACAACGAGTCGCTCGGGAACCCCGGATCGGCCGACCCGGGGGCGCCGGACCGGAACAGTTCGCGGCGTGGGTCGCGCGGGTGGACAGTTCGCTGCGTGCGCACGTCGGAGAATTCGTGGCCGCCCGATGCGCCGAGGAAC
>NZ_JARWOV010000122.1 GCF_029868855.1 Nocardia carnea
CATCCCTGACCGAGCGGCCCGCGGCGACCGTATCCGGCCCCGACGATGTCTCCGCGGCCCGGCCGCGCCTGCGCCCGCTGCGGTGGATCGTCTCTGTGGTCCTGCTGGTCCTAACCCTGCCGGCGGCGGTCGTCGCGGAAATCTATATGCCTGGCCGCACCACCGGTTATTTTGCCGCCCTGGCCGGCCCGGCCGAACAGGAATGCGCCGGCCAGCAGCAGTTGGTGTGCGCGTCGGGTGGCGTCGGCGGAATCGGCCAGGGCGGTCGGCAACACGAGGGCGAGCTGGACGACGATCGCGCAGGACAGTCCCAGCAGCACCGTGCGCGCCCGGCCCAGCCGGGGAATGAGGAACGGGGTCAGCAGAGCTGCCAGGAGCATACCGGCGGCGGTGGCGCTGATCGCGACACCGAAACCGATGAGCCCGCCCTCGACCGTGGTCGCGCCGGACGGCGATTCGCGCAGAACCAGCACCATGATCAGCGTATTGGCGCCGAAAACGATTCGGTGCGCGCCGATTCCGATCATCGCGCTGGATACGTCCACCGAACCGCGGACCGCTCGCGCCCCCACCAGCAGTCCGGTGAGTACCGCGCGCACCGCACCCACCGTCTTACCGGTCTGCGTCTCCGGCCCGAGCGCACGCGGCCGGAACCCGGCGGCGAGCAGCACACCGGCCAGCGAACCGGTCGCGCTCACCGCGACCGCTACCGCCGAGCCGGTATCGCCGGCCCCGACCACCCCGATGATCGCCACCGCCGCGGCAGCTCCCGCCGCCGCGCAGGCCGAACCCGCGGTCGCGAGTACCGAGTTGGCCGGTACCAGCCACTGCTGTGCCAGCACCCGGGGTAGCGCCGCCGAAACACCGGCCGCGGTGAACCGGCTGATCCCCACCACCGCCAGGGCCAGCAGCAACAGCGGACTCGCACCCACACCGGCCAGCAGGCCGAGGGCTACCGCGATGATCAGTAATCCCCGCACGATATTGGCCACCAGCAGCACCAGCCGCCGATCCCACCGATCCAGCAGCGCACCCGCATATGGGCCGATCACCGAATACGGCAGCAGCAACACCGCGAATCCGGCGGCGACGGCGAGCGGGTCGGTTTCGCGTTCCGGGTTGAACAGAATCGCACCGGAGAGCGCGGCCTGGAACACTCCGTCGCCGAACTGGCTGGTGAACCGCAGCAGAGTCAGCCGCAGGGCGCCGGGGCTCGCCCGGACCGCGGCGCGAATCGTCCGTAGGTCGTATTTGTGCTCGCCCGTATCGGCCACCCGGTCCGGTGCGGCAGGTTCGGGCGCAGCGGTGGACACTGCCGCGACGCTACCTGTTCGGCGGACCCGAACGTATTCCGGCCGGTCCGCACTCCTCGGTGATCAGCAGGTCCACGGCCTCGCGCATATCCGGCGCCATGGGCAGGGTGCCCAATGCCTCGGCGTCTATCCAGGCGTAGGCATCGTGTTCGTCGGGTTCCAGGGTTACTTCACCGCGTTCGGCTTCGGCCAGGAAACTGAATTTGCGCACCTTCGGTTTCGTCCGGGTGGCGTAGTCGAACCAGCCGAGGAATTCGGTGATGGAACGCGCCACCAGCCCGGTTTCTTCGAAGAGTTCGCGCACCGCGCTCTCGATGAGCGTTTCCCCGTTCTCCACTCCCCCGCCCGGCAGTTCGTACATTCCGCCGAGATCCGCGCCCGGCACCCGCCGGACCACCAGGAGTTTTCCGTTGCGGAACACCGCGACACCGACCACCAGATCGGTGACACCGTCGCGGCGCGCACCGGCACGAAGCCGTTGCTCGATCCGCGCGAGTGCTTCGGGTCGCATCGTTCACCTCCCGGTCCGGTATATCCATTTTCGACGACTGCGTGCCGTACCGCCATCACCGCCCGCCGCTGCTCACCGGCCGTTCACCCCGAGGTTGCTCGCGTAAAATGCCGAGAGCGGACAATCGACGAAGTGGGGTATCGGGGTGTCCCTGCGCGAGAGGTAATTGTGCCCGAGCCGGAAAGGAGCGTGTGATGTCCACACCGCCCACCTCGCATATCGATGTCCATCGCGGCGGCGACCGGATGAAAACGCGGATATCCTGGCTCGATTCCAAACACTCGTTCTCCTTCGGCGAGCATTACGACCCCGAGAACACCCATCACGGCCTGCTGCTGGTGAACAATGACGATATCGTTCTACCCGGGCAGGGCTTCGATACCCATCCGCACCGGGATATGGAGATCGTGACCTGGGTGCTGGAGGGGTCGCTGGTCCATCAGGATTCGCTGGGACACAGCGGCGTGATCTATCCCGGCCTTGCACAGCGGATGAGCGCGGGTACCGGGATCCGGCATTCGGAGAAGAACGATTCCTGGCGAGTCGATCCGGGCCGGGCCGAACACGAGCAGCCGGTGCATTTCGTGCAGATGTGGGTGCTGCCCGACGAACCCGGTATCGAACCGGGCTATCAGCAGCTCGAGATCGATGACGAACTGGCTGCCGGCGGTCTGGTCACGGTCGCGTCCGGTCTGCCGCGCTACCGCGACCGCACCGCGATCGCCATCAACAGCAGCCATTCGGCGTTGCACGTGGCGAAACTGTCTCCGGATGCCGAACGCGCCGCGACCCTTCCAGATGCCCCCTACCTGCACGTTTTCGTCGCGCGCGGCGCAGTGGAGCTGGAGGGTGTGGGTCGCCTGGACACCGGCGACGCCGTACGTCTCACCCACTCCGGTGGCCAGCGGCTCACCGCGGCCGAGCCGGCGGAAGTGCTGATCTGGGAGATGCACGCCCGGCTCGGCGCCGGATGAGCCGCACCTGTCCGTCCGCTCCGTGACCGCGCGGCCGCGCCGAATCGCCTGCGGAACTCGTAGCTGTCGTCGCGACCGTTGACAATGGTGGGGCGAACTCCGCGGTGCCGTTGCAGCGATACCGCCGTGCTCGTGACCGCCAGCCGAGGAGGAACGATGACCTATCCACCGCCGCCGGGATACCCTGCGCCGGAGCCGTATCCAGGATCCGGGCAACAACCCCGGTACTGGCAGGAATCGCCCAGGAGCAAGGGCCTCGCGATCGCCGCCCTGGTCTGCGGCATCCTTGCCGCGATCAGCTTCTGCACCATCGTCGGTGGCATCCTGTTCGGGATCCTCGCCGTGGTCCTCGGTGCGATCGCCGCGGTGAAGGTGCGCCGGGGCACCGGGGGTGGCGGCGTCATGGCGGTGATCGCCTTGATCCTCGGCGTGGTGGCGATTATCGCGGCGGCCGTGTTCGGGGTGTTCTTCTGGGGCTTCTGGGAGGATTCCGGCGGTAAGGACTACACCGACTGTCTCTCGCGGGCCGGTGGCGACCAGCAGCAGATCGCGCAGTGTGAGGACCAGTTCAACCAGCGTCTCGAAGATCAGTTCGGGGTGACGATCGAACCGCCGGCGCCGGCGAACTGAGTTGCCCCGCCGCCCGCAGATCACACCGCGGCGCACCGGGCACCGGCATACTGGGTTGTGTGACTTTCGACGTGACCAGCCCCTCCGGTATCGATCTGACCCATCTCGACCCGGCCGTCCGGGTGCAGGACGACCTGTTCACGCATGTCAACGGCGCCTGGCTGGCCGGGTACGAGATCCCCGCCGACCGGGCGGTGGACGGCGCGTTCCGCACGCTGTACGACCGCGCGGAGCTGGATGTACAGGAGATAATCCGCAATGCCGCGGGCGAGCCGGGCAGCGATGCCCGCAAGATCGCGGATCTGTACGCCTCCTTCATGGACACCGAGACCGTCGAGGCCGCCGGCCTGACGCCCGTCGCCGAGGAACTGCGTGCTCTGGCGAACACCACCGACCGCGGTGAGTTCGCCGCGTTGATCGGCCGGTTACAGCGGACCGGTGTCTCCGGCGCGGTAGCGGTCTACGTCGATACCGACGACAAGAACTCCCAGCGCTACCTGGTCAATGCGACCCAGTCCGGCATCGGCCTGCCGGACGAGTCGTACTACCGGTCCGACGAGTACGCCGAGGTGCGGCAGAGTTATATCGCTCATATCGACCGGATGTTCGCGCTTGCCGCCGCGGATTCGGCTGTCGCGGATCTGCTCGACGCGGAATCGGCCGGGACCCGGGTCTTCGAACTGGAACGTGAACTCGCGGCCGGTCACTGGGATGTCGTGCGCCGCCGCGATGCCGAGCTCGGCTACAACCTCACGACCTTCACCGCGCTCGCCGAGCAGAACCCGGAATTCGACTGGGGCGCATGGGCCGACGGCCTGGCCGCCGGTGTTTCGGGTGAGGGCTCCCTGCTGTTGTCCGAACTGGTGGTCCGCCAACCGGACTACCTGCGCACTTTCGCGCAGGCGTGGGCGTCGGTGCCGCTGGAGGAGTGGCGGCTGTGGGCGCAGTGGCGGGTCCTGCGGGCCCGCGCGCCGTATCTCACCGAGGCCCTGGTAGAGGAGAACTTCGGCTTCTACGGCCGCACCCTGACCGGCGCCCAGGAGAACCGCGAACGCTGGAAGCGCGGGGTTTCGCTGGTGCAGGATCTGCTCGGCGAAGCGGTCGGCAAACTATATGTCGCGCAGCATTTTCCGCCCGAGGCCAAGGCCGCGATGGTCCGGCTGGTGGAGAACCTGCGCGAGGCCTACCGGCGCAATATCACCGAGCTGGACTGGATGACCCCGGCCACCCGCAAGGCCGCGCTCGCCAAACTCGACAAGTTCACCCCCAAGATCGGGTATCCGGACCGCTGGCGTGACTATTCCGCCGTCACGGTGGATCCGGCCGATCTGGTGGGCAACTACCGTCGCGGATACGCCGCCGAACACGACCGGGATCTGAACAAACTCGGCGGCCCGGTGGATCGTGACGAATGGTTCATGACACCGCAGACGGTGAATGCCTACTACAACCCGGGGATGAACGAGATCGTCTTCCCGGCCGCCATCCTGCAACCCCCGTTCTTCGATATGAACGCCGACGACGCCGCCAACTACGGCGGTATCGGTGCGGTGATCGGCCACGAGATCGGGCACGGTTTCGACGATCAGGGCGCGAAGTACGACGGTGACGGCAATATGGTCGATTGGTGGAGCGATGCCGACCGGGCGGAATTCGGTAAACGCACCCGTGCGCTGATCGACCAGTACGACGTCCTCTCCCCCGCCGACCTACCCGACGAGCACACCGTCAACGGCGAGTTCACCATCGGCGAGAACATCGGTGACCTCGGTGGCCTCTCGATCGCGCTGCAGGCGTACCGGATCTCCCTGAACGGGCAGGAGCCGCCCGTGATCGACGGTCTGACCGGATTGCAGCGGGTGTTCTTCGGCTGGGCTCAGGTCTGGCGGACCAAGACCCGGCCGGAGGAGGCCGTCCGCCGGTTGGCAGTGGACCCGCATTCCCCGCCGGAGTTCCGCTGCAACGCGGTGGTCCGCAATATCGACGCCTTCCACGAGGCCTTCGAGGTGAAACCCGAGGATGCCCTCTACCTGGCCCCCGACGAGCGCGTCAAGATCTGGTAATCCACGCCGGGTGAACAAGGAACGGCGGGGGAAAACCCGGGTTGAACCCCCGTGAAGTTGTAGCGAGGGCCCGACCCCACCCCCCGGGGGGGCCCCCCCCGGATGGGGGGCCCCGCGGGAATGGAAAAAC
>NZ_JARWOV010000123.1 GCF_029868855.1 Nocardia carnea
GGGTCGCCCGGTGAGCAGCGGTTCGGCCCGCTGGAGGCCATGGGTGAACTCGCGGCGCTCGCCGAGCTACGCGCTGCGACTCGCCGCCACGGCGCGCTGCTGGCAGTGAACGACCGGGCGGATATCGCCCTGGCCGCCGCGCACCCGCCGCGGCCACCGGCTTCGAAGAAGTCTCGGCACTGTTCCAGGGGTCCAAACATATCGAATTCGAGCAGCGCAACCACAGCCTGATGTACCGCGAGGACGAAACCGACGGTGCGCCGCCGGCCGCGGCCGCGGCCCGGGTGCGGGATCGAGGCGAGCAGGCCGGCGGTGTACGGGTGGCGGGGTGTGTAGAACAGCTGCTCGGCGTCGGCTTCTTCGATCACTTCGCCCGCGTACATGACGACCACGCGCCGGCACAGTTCGGCGACGACAGCGAGGTCGTGGGTGATGAACAACAACCCGATACCGGTCTGCTCCTGCAGGTCCCGCAGGAGATCGAGGATGGTTTGCTGCACCGTGACGTCGAGTGCGGTGGTGGGTTCGTCGGCGATGAGCAGCCGCGGGTTGCAGGCCATGACCATGGCGATCATGACGCGCTGGCACATTCCGCCGCTGAAGGCGTGCGGATATTCGCGGACCCGTTCGGCGGCGCGGGGTACCTGGACCAGCTCGAGCATTTCCACTGCGCGGGCCATGGCGGCGCGGCGATCGAGGCCGAGATGGCGGCGGACCGATTCGGCGATCTGGTCGCCCACGGTATAGGCGGGATTGAGGCTGCGGATGGGTTGCTGGAAGATCATGCCCATGCCGGTGCCGCGGAGCGTGCGCCATTCCCGCGGCGGGAGCGCGGTGAGTTCGCGGCCTTCGAATTCCACGGAGCCACTGGATATACGGCCGCCGGTATGCGCGGTCAGGCCCATGACCGCCAGGGAGGACACGGTTTTCCCGGAGCCGGATTCGCCGACCAGGGCCACGGATTCACCGGCGCCGACGTCGAAAGAGACACCGTCGACGACGGTGGTCCAGCGGCCGCGGCCGGCGGGGAACTGCACGGTGAGGTCGCGTACTCGCAGCAGGGTCTCGGGGGCCGCGCCGGAGGCGGTGTCCGCCGGCTGGAGGCTGTCAGTTGCTACTGCCATTGCGGCTCCTCGTCAGGGCTCGGCGCACGCCGTCACCGAGGTAGGTGAAGGCGAGCACGGTCAGGAAGATCATCACGCCCGGGGGCCACACCAGGTGCGGGGCGAGTTGCATATTCGAGGCGGCGGTGCTGAGCATCGACCCCCAGCTCGCGGCGGGCGCCTCGGCGCCGAGACCCAGGAAGCTCAAGCTCGCTTCGGCGGCGACCGCGGTGCCGAGGGAGACCGAGACGACCAGGACGATCGGCGGCATCACATTCGGCAGGATGTGCCGGATGATCGTCCGGGATGTCGTGCACCCCAGGGCGACGGAGGCCTCGATATAGGTGTCGCCGCGGACGTCCATGGTCGAGGCCCGGGCGACGCGGAAGAACCGGGGCGCCATCACCAGTCCCACCGCGAACATCGCGTTGGTGATCCCGGAACCCAGTACGGCGACGATCGTGATCGCCAGGACCAGGGACGGTGCGCTCATCAGGGCTTCCATGAGCCGGGTGAGCAGGGTGTCGACCCATCCGCCGCGGTAACCGGCGACCACTCCGAGGGGTAGTCCGAGGATCAGTGCCAGCGTCACCGCCTGCAGTGCCGCCGTCAACGAGATGCGGGCACCGAAGATCAACCGGCTCAGCGCGTCGCGACCGTAGTCGTCGGTGCCCAGCAGATGCCGGGCGTCGGGGGGTTGCAGCCGGTGCAGCAGATCCTGGGTGTACGGGTCGTGGGGTGCGATCACGGGCGCGAAGATCGCGACGAGGATGAGCGCGGCGACGAACAGCGCTGCGGCCGTGGCGGCGGGGCGGCGGCGCAGGAAGTCGAATACTCTACGGCCGACCCTGGGCCGGGTGTCTGCCGGTGTGGTCGCGGTCATGAGCGCACCTTCGGGTTGAAGTAGCCGTAGGAGATATCGACGACCAGATTGACGAGGATGACGACGACCGTGGTGAACAGGACGAAGCCGAGAAGTACCGGGACGTCGTGGTTCTGGACACTGTTGACCGCCAGGCTACCCAGACCGGGCATGTTGTAGATGATCTCGATGGTGACCGCGCCGCCGAGCACTTCGGAGACCCGGAAACCCAGCACGGTCACTACCGGGATGCAGGCGTTCTTGAGCCCGTGTTTCCCGACCACGCTCGCCCGGGACAGTCCGCGCGCTTCGGCGTTGAGGATGTAGTCACTGCCGAGTACCCGGCCGAGCGCGGACCGCAGCTGCAGGGTCACCTCGGCGGCGGGGAGCAGCGCCAACGCGACTCCGGGCAGCACCAGATGCTGGAACCACGGCACCACTCCCTCTGATATCGGGACGTAGCCGAACGCGGGAAATATCTGATGCGTGACGGCGAGCAGCAGGACCAGGACCAGTCCGAACCAGAAGGCGGGGACGGCGATCGCCACCGAGGCCAGGGCGTTGATCCCCCGGTCGACCACACCGCCCGGCCGCAGCGCGCCCAGGATGCCCAAGACCAGACCGATGGTCACGGCCAGCACCATCGCGAACAGCACCAGCGACAAGGTCGTGGCTATTCTCCGGCCCAGCAATTCGGCTACCGTCTGGTTCGACCACAGTGACATTCCGAGGTCGCCGCGTAACGCCGACCCGACCCAGTCGAGGTATCGCATAAAGACGTTCTCGTCGAGGTTGAGGTTCTCGCGTAGTTCCCGCAACCGTTTCGGTGTCGCGTTCTCCCCCGCCAGCACCACCGCCGGATCGCCCGGAGCCAGGTCCATCAACAGAAATATCAGCAGCGGAACGATCAGCAGCAGCGGAATCGCCGCCAATAACCGCTGCCCGGCATAACGCAGCACAGGATCTCCTCATCATTCCGGCGGACTATTCGGTCATTGCCACATGGCGGAGGTCGAAGATTCCGAGATCCGCCCACGGGATGTCTTGTGCGCCGACGACCTGGCTGGTGAACAGCGTGGCGTTGGTCTGATTGCAGATGGGGACGAACATCGCTTCTTTCAGCGTGAGGTCCCAGGCCCGGTGGTACAGCGGGGCGCGCTGTTGCTCTGTCAGGGTGGGGTCGGCCGCCCGGGTCACCAGGTCCCGGATCTGCCGGTTGCCGTTGGCGAGGGCGTAGGCACCGAACAGGAAGGTGTTCACGGTCTCCGCGGGATCGACCTTCGCGTTGAAACTGTTGGACACCATCGACGCGAAATCGCCGGCCATGTACCGGGGTTCGTTCTGCGTGTTGGGAACCGGGTTGAGGTCGGTGTCGATACCGGCTCGGGACAGGCTCGATTGCAGGACGTTCGCGGTTTTCTCGGTGTTGGTGCCGGCGGCGAAGGTCAGCGTCACGTGGGCTCCGCCGGCCGCCTGCACCAGGGCCCTGGCCTTGTCCGGATCGTAGTGATACGGGTAGGTGTAGTTTTCGTCCGCGGGCCAGCTTCCCGCCGGATACAGCTGCCGGTGGGGTGTGCATGTTCCGGAGAACAGGGCGCTGACGGCTTCGGGGTCGATGGCGGCGGCGACGGCCTGCCGGACCTCCGGTTTCGCGAGGTCGCCGTCGGGCCGCATATACAGGCCGAGCACATTGCGGAAGACGACCTCGTCGACGCCCACGGTGCGGTTGCGCCCCAGCGTCTGTGCTTCGATCACTTCGTTGGCGGAGCTGACCCAGCTCAGATCGGTCATCCCCGTTTTCATCCCGTTCAAGCGGGTTCGGGCGTCGGGTATCCATTCGAATTCGATCCCGGCCAGTCGCCCGGCCTCGGGGTCCCAGTTGGGGCCGCCGTCGGCCCGGGCCAGCGACAGTGATTCCTCGGGCACGTATTCGGTGACCACATAGGCTCCGGAGCCGGCGGTGCCGGGACCGTTGCGGATATCGGTGCCGGCGGCGATCGCTTTCGGGCTGATCATCATTCCGACGTTGGTGCTGAACACTCCCGGCAGTTCCACGCCGGTTCCGGGCCGCAGATGCAGGCGGACGGTGTAGTTGTCGGCTTCCTCGACCGAGGTGATGTTTTGCAGGGCGTCGGCGACCGTGCTGCCTTCCATGTTCTGGCCCCGGTGGATATTGGCGGCCACGGCCGCGGCATCGAACGCTGCGCCGTCGTGGAATGAGACATCGCTGCGGAGTTTCAACTCCAGATATGAGCCGTCACGGGCGAACTGCCAGGATTTCGCCAGTCCGGGTATCAGATTGCCGGACTTGTCGACGGTGGTGAGCCGGTCGAACAGAACGGTCAAGTACCCCCAGCCGCCGTAGCTCGTCTGCAGGTAGGGGTCCAGGTTCCTGGTCGGGGAACTGCTGGTGACCCGCAGGACAGCGTCCGGATCGATATCGCCGACCGGGCCGCCGAAACCGCCGTCGATCGGGCCGCCCCCGCAACCGGCCACGACCAGCGTCGCCACGGCCGCGGCCAGCAGATGCCGGGCACGGCGAAACCTTCTGCGGTTCATGGGGTTCCTTTCACGCAAGAGTTGAGCTTTCGGTCGGGCTGCCGGTGGGTGCGGACTGCGCTCGTATCGGAACTCGCCCGGTCACGTGGGGATATGGGTCGGTATGTGGCTGCGCGGGTGAGGTCTACGGCGGGTGGGTCGGCGCGGGAGGTCACCCGGAGGTTTCGTGGTCGCTGCCGGTGTCCGTGCGGACCGGGACTCGCCGTTGGCGTCGATGTCTGCACGTCCCCGGCTGGGGATCGCCGGGTTCGGCGCGGGTCGCCGCCGGTTCGGGCCGGGGTTGCTACCGGAGGTCGTTCACCGATGGGTGGGCCGCGCCGGTTTCCGGGTATCGCGATACCGGCGCGAGGGTGCCGCTCACCACGCTTTCGACTGCTGCCGAACGGGTTCCGGCCGGTGGCCGCCGCGGTCGTCGTTGTGTCGCTGTTCCGACGAGGGGACCGACGGAATTGCCGCATTGAATGAACCGAGACCCATGCTCTCTCCTTGCATGCTGCTTGGCTATCAGCGCCCACCACAGAGACCAAGCAAAGTTAGGGCACTCCAAAGCACTTGCTTGGTTGGAACGTTAGATGGATCACAGCGGCCTGTCAACGGTTTCCCGGATATCCCACGCCGAAAACGCCGAAGCGTGCCGTAACCCGGGACGCAATCACGAAAAATCAAACCCTGTGCAATAAAAGCGATCAGCTATCACATGGACGACCCGGCACACCCGGGGATCCGGCCGGGAAACCCGACGACGCGGCCGAGAGCACCGGAAACGATCCGGCGCTCACCGTCCCGGAGCACATAACCCGCGAGCTCGAGTAAGCCGTCCAGGAGCTACGCCTACAGCAAGGCCGACGAGCCGCGGCGCGGTGAGACCGGAATGCCGGGTGGCGGCCCGATTCGACGGCCGCGGGAGCCGGCCGCCTTCTCGCCTCCGATCATTCACCCACCCGGCCGGGTACTTCGGGCGCGCTCCGCCGGGAAACCGGCTCTGCCGCCGCGCGGGGCCGCGGGACGGTTTTGTCGATGAACAGCGCCTCGACAGAGACACACAGCGCACCGTCCGCAGTATGGATCGCACCGACAGAGTCGATCTTGTTGCCGTTCTGCGACACCGTCCGGCCGCTGACGGTGAGCGGCACGAACAACGGTGTCGGGCGGTGGTATCGCACATTCAACTGCGCGGTGGGGCCGTTGCAGCCGGCCCACGTATTGGCGACCCCGAGCGTGTGGTCGAGCAGTTGCGCGGCCACTCCCCCGTGTACGTGCCCCGGCGGGCCCTGATACGGGATCGTCAGGGTCACCACACCGTCGACCGATCCGTCGGCCCGGCCGGTGAGTACGAGTGGCGGCGCGATCGCGTTCTCCGGGCCGGTCACCGGGTCATGACGTGTGACACCCTCACCGTGCCACATGTCCACCAGACGTTCGGCCACCTCCGGAGCGTGCTGCTCGAGATGGTCGGCGATACTGTCCAGCTCCTCCGCCACCCGATCGAGGTTGGCGTTCGCGCGGTCGGTGCGCAGCAATGCGTCGATCACGCGCCGCGCTGCCGCTGTCGCACGATCGACAGGTGTGTCCCGGGGTGCCGAGGTCAGTACTGTGCCGTCGGCCGCGGTGCGCACGGTGGGACGGGCCGGCGGGTCATAACTCATCGGGTCTCCCTGGGTTCGGCGAGCGGGTGTTCCTACTCCCACTCGTTTGCGGGGCCTGGTGTATCTCGGCGAATCGGACGCTAATCCGCGGGCCGGTTCCGGGCCTGCCGGGGTCTCACCCACCGGAAATACCCGTTCCCTTCGGGGTGCGGGCGGGTTGAGATGGGGCCACGGAAACCGGGTTCGGCCTTCTCGGCACTGCGTCTGCCGCGCGGCCGTATCCGGCCGGGGCGAAGCGGCTGCTCGACTGGATGATCAGGTCCGGGCACGGATGACAGAAGGAGTAGCGCGGTGACGACCGACGCAGTGCAGGAACTACTGCACAAACAGGCCATCTACGAGGTCGTACTGCGCTACTGCCGCGGTATCGACCGGCTCGACTTCGACCTGGTGCGCGACGCCTACCACCCCGGTGGGATCGACCATCACACCGGATTCGACGGCACGGTGGACGAATTCATCGAATGGGTGCGCCCGAAGCTCCGCGCGCTCGGCGGCACCATGCACCACATCGGCAATCACCTGGTGGAACTGCACGGCAACCTGGCGATCAGCGAATCGTATTCCACGGCGGCCCATTGGGGCGCGTCCGGCCACGACGATTTCACCAGCGGTTGCCGCTATGTCGATCTGATGGAACTGCGCCACGGCAGATGGGCCATCGCCGAACGGTGGGCGGTACGCGAATGGACCCGTTCCGACGCCGGCAGGCTCACCGAACCCGAGGGACACGGGCCCCGCGGCCGGCGGGACACTTCGGATCCACTACACCTGCTGCGGGCACGGATCCGCTAGCTCGACGACGCCGCTACGACCGTATGAGCGCCGCCGCAGATCCTGCGGCCCCGGGCGAGTTCGTTCAGCTGCCGCCCGCATACGCCCCGACGACCTCGAGTCGTTTCACCTTCCCGGTGGCGTTACGGGGCAGCGGTTCGGTCGTGATCTCCCACCGGGTGGGCACCTTGTACCGGGCGATCCGCTCGCCGACGAACGCGCTCAACTCCGCGGTGCTCACCGCGTCCGCTCCCCTGGTGACCACCACCGCGCACACCTCTTGACCGAGGTCCGCATGCGGGACACCGAGGACGGCGCATTCCCGTACTGCGGGGTGTTCGCTCAACGCGTTCTCGACCTCGATCGGGTAGACGTTCTCCCCGCCGCGCAGGATCAGATCCGACCGCCGGCTGCTCACCCACAGATAGCCGTCGTTCATCGTGCCCAGGTCGCCGGTGCGCATCCAGCCGTCCGCGGCGATCGTGGCGGCGGTGGCCTCCGGGTTGTTCCAGTAACCGAGCATCACGAGCGGGCCGCGCAGGCAGATCTCGCCTTCGATGCCGTCCGGCACCGGCCTGCCGTGCTCGTCCCGGATCTGCACACTCATCGTCGGTACCGGGGTGCCGACGGTATCGGGCCGCTCCTGCAGGTCGGCCGCGGTCGCGAAGGTCGCCGCCGTCGAGGATTCGGTGAGGCCGTAGCTTGTTCCCAGCGACCGTCCGGCGACGGGAAGCACCTCCCGCAGCCGCTTTTTGAACGACGCGGAGGACGGTGCGCTGTTCACCGAGATCGTGCGCAGCGACGACAGGTCGTATCCCGACAAGTCCCCGTGTTCCAGGAGACGGTGCAGCATGGTCGGCACCGCACCCCAGTTGGTGACGCGCTCGGTCTCGATGAGCCGCAGCACCCGGGCGATCTCGAAGCGGCCGGTGTGGATCACCGCGGTATCGCCGAACGCGAGCCGGGGGACGGCGAGATTGTGCAGCGCCGCGATATGGAACAGCGGGGTGGCCAGCAAGAACCGGCGAGGCCCCGGGGCGCTGCCCAGTTCGGCGGCGACGGCATCGCTCAACCGGTAGAAGTCGACCGCGGCGATCATGTTTCGGTGGGAATGCACGGCACCCTTCGGGCGTCCGGTGGTGCCGCTGGTGTAGAGGATGACCGCCGGATCGTCCTCGTCGATATCGGTTACCGGCAACGGTACCCCCGCCGTGGCCGTGGCCAGCCGCGGAATATCCGTCTCGATCGACAACACCGGCACCTCGACCGAGCCCAGTAGCGTCCGGCGCGGTTCGTCGGCGACAACGAGCGCCGGCGTGCAATGCTGCATCCCGTAGGCGATTTCGCGCGCGGACCACAGAGAGTTCATTCCCACGGCGACGGCGCCGAGCGAGGTCGCCGCCCAGAACGTGAGAATCCATTCCGCGCGGTTGGCGGCGAGGATCGCCACCCGGTCACCTTTGCCTATCCCGTAGTTCGTGCGTAGCGCATGGCTCAACGAGGCGACGCGGTCGAGATGTTCGGTGAAACTCCACCGGGTGTCCCCGCAGACGAGGTATTCACTGTCGCCGTAGCGGGCCGATTCGATCAGCAGTTCCGGCAGGGCATGCCTGCGGTGCCGGAACACCGGCATGGGATTTCCGCGAACCGGCTCCTGCGTGATCTCGAGGTCGGCACCGGGAGCGGTGAGGCGGGCCGTGACGGCCGCGCGGGGGCCGGGGGTCGTCGATCGATCGGACATGGGGGAAGGATCCCTTTCCTCGGATACCGCGCGCAGGGCGGTGAACGTACT
Source organism: Nocardia carnea (assembly GCF_029868855.1). GTDB lineage: Bacteria > Actinomycetota > Actinomycetes > Mycobacteriales > Mycobacteriaceae > Nocardia > Nocardia carnea_A. Next base: position 8,737 of record NZ_JARWOV010000123.1, read on the forward strand.
ACGGCGGACACGGTCAGCGAACGGTCAACTGACCACCGTCGACATTCCAGGATTGGCCGGTGACCCAGCCGGCCTGTTCGCTGGCGAGAAACAGCACCGCCCAGGCGACTTCGTGCGCCTCCCCGACCCGCTGCAACGGCAGGTTCGCCTCGACGTAGCTCTGCCACGCCTGCGCCGGCAGATCGTCGAGCCGGCTGGTTCCGGTCACCCCCGGACAGACCGCGTTCACCCGGATCCCGGCAGGACCCAGTTCTTTCGCCATCGACGAGGTCAATGCCTGCACACCTGCTTTGGACGCGGCGTAGGCGGCGGTGTTCGCACCACCCAATTTCCCGGCGATCGAGGAGATATTGACGATACTGCCGCCCGCACCGCGCTCGACCATGGCGCGAGCGAACGCGCGGCTCACCAGAAACGTCCCCCGCAGGTTGACCCGCATCACCGCATCCCACGCCTCGGTGGGCAACTCGAGCACCGGAACCCGGTCCCCGGCGCGGGCGGCGGCGGCATTGTTCACGACGATATCGACGCGCCCGTATTCGTCCAGCACCTGCCGCACCAGGGCATCCACCGCCTGTTCTTCGGCGATATCGCAGACCACCGCGCCGGCGCGCCGCCCCAGTGCGCGGATCTCGTCGGCGACCGAGTCGATATCACGCCAGCCGCCGGCGCGTTCTTCTTCGGTGTACCGCTGCGGGGTGCGGCCGGTGCCCGTGACGATGACATCGCAACCGGCCCGGGCCAGCGCCCGCGCGGTCTCCCGGCCGATGGATCGCATCCGCCCGGCTCCGGTGACCACGGCCACCTTCCCCTCGAACCCGGTGAGCTGCATCGTGTCGGACCCTTTCGATGAAGATGCTGCCCTCGCGATCGACAAGGACTGCTGAAACGCGATTCTATCCAACCAAGCACTTGTTTGGTAGTCGCTACGGAGGAGCGCCTCCGTTTCACCTCAGGATGCGCCGGGGCCGCGCGCAATCACCCCCGCAGCGACAGGATCTGCTGTTCGAGCTCCGGATCGTCACGTAGTTCCGCCCGCACCGCGGCCTCCCAGAATCCGTGGAACCCGTTCCCGTCGCTGCGGCGTTGCCGGTCGACCCACCAATCGGGCAGCGCGGATTTCTCCGGCCCGCCGGCCGCCCGCACCATCCACGCGTTCTTCGCCCGCTGCTCCAGCGCCACCGCCCGCAGGAACACCGCCCGCGCGGTACTGCCGATCACCAGCACGCCGTGCCCACCGAGCAGCGCCAGATCGGCATCACCCACCGCGGCGATGGCCGCGGTGGCAGCTTGGGCGCTGTTCACCGCACCGGCGTACTCGTCGACCAGTACCAGCTCGCCGCCGCCGAGACTCGAACTCTGGTCGTAGGCCGGTGGCACCTCCCCGAGATCGCCCCAGATGGTCCCGAATTCGGGATGGTTGTGCACCACGAACTGCACATCGGGGCGTGCGCGGTGCAGGGCGAGATGCAGCGGAATACCCAGCGGCACCGGCCAGTCTCCCTCGAGCACGACGCCGTCCAGATCGATGCGGAGCACATCGCCTGGGCCGAACTCCTGCCAGGTCAGCAGCCACGGATTGCACAGCAGCGTGCCGTCACCCATGTTCCGGGTGATATGGCCGGCCAGATGGTCGCGATATCCCTCGCGCCACAGGGCTCGCGCCAGCAGCACGATCTCCTCGGCCGGGGTCAGCTCGGGAACGAGCCGGTCGGCGCTCGGGCGAAAACCCATCCGGGCCTCCTCAGTCCCGGGGCAGCACGGTATCGGGCAGCGGATGGCGGTAGAGCTTCGCCGCGTTCTCGCTGCACATCCTCCGGAGTTCGGGTGCCGGGATACCGGCCCAGTACCGCTCGATCACGTCCTGCGTATGCGGCCATGTCCCGTCACCGTGCGGGTAATCGGTTTCGAGCATGATGTGGTCCACACCGATCACTTCGCGCAGGGCGATCGTGGACGGATCGTCGAGTGTGCAGAACCAGAAATTGCGGCGCAGGATATCCGCCGGGCGTTCGTCCCAGCCCAGGCCGTAGCCGGAGCGGTCGATGATGTTGTTCAGGCGGTCGATCAGCATCGGGACCCAGCCGATACCGCCTTCGCTCATCGCGATTTTCAGCGTCGGATTATCCTTCGGGTATCCCGACCACAACCATTCACTGCATGCTCCGAGGGAGAGCTGGCCGAACATCGTGGCGCCCAGCTGAAGGCCGGGCGCACCCTGCGGATAGGCATACATTCCCGAACTGCCCACATGCAGCGATATCACGGTGTCCGTCTCGACGCAGGCCCGGATGATCGGATCCCAGTACTCGCGCTCCCACAGCGACGGCAGCCCGATCGCATGGGGACGTTCGGGAAGAGTGACCGAGGTGAAACCGCGGGCGGCGTTACGCTCGATCTCGGCGACCGCCTCTGTCGGATCGCCCAGATAGGTGATGCCCCCGGGGATCACGCGGGACGGGTAGGCGAGATACCACTCGTTGTACAACCAGTCGTTCCAGGCTCGTACGGCCGCCTTGCCGACTTCACGGTCGGCGGCGAAGGCGAACACCCGGCCGCAGAAACCGGTGATCTGGGACGGGAAATTGAGCATCGCCCAGATTCCGCCGAGATCCATATCCTTCACCCGGGCGTGGATGTCGTAGCAGCCGGGACGCATCTGCTCGAAGCGGAACGGTTCGTATTTCACCGATTCCGAACGGCGGCCCGCCACCGCATTCATGCCCACCTGAGAGTAGGTCTTGCCTTCGAACTCCCAGACCTGGGCACCGTCCGCCGTCTCCCGGATCCGCGGACCGCGATCCCGGAGGGCGGCCGGCATCCAGGTGTCGAAGAGGTGCGGGGGTTCGACGACATGATCGTCCACCGAGATCACGGTGTAGCGGATATCCGCGGGTTCGGGTTCGGGATCGAACAATTCGGGATCGAGTTGCTGCTGCGGTGCTGTCACGGCGTCTCCTCCACACAGCGGTGCGCTACCGGAAACGGCCCCACACCTTGTATAGAGTATCGTTATGCGATACCCTGATATCTCTTATTGATACCAAGGTAGGGGTGATCCATATTCCGGTCAAGACTCTGAGTGGCCTGCTGCGCGGCCTGCAGGTGGTCGAAACGATTGCCGCGAGCCAGCCCGTCGGGCTGACCGAGCTGTGCCGGGTACTCGGGGAAGACAAGAGTGCGATGCAGCGCGTCCTCGCGACCCTCCACCAAGCCGGATGGATCCGGCCGCTTCCCGATGCCCCGCCACGGTGGGAACTCTCGGCGAAAATCGTCACGATGGCGGGGCAGGCCCACAGCGCATCCTCGCTGCTCGCCCGCGCGCGTCCCGTGCTGGCCGCCCTGCGCGATACCACCGGAGAAACCACCCACCTCGCGCTCCTGGAAGGCGGGAAGCTCGTGGTCGCGACCGTCGCGGACGGCACCCATACGGTGCGCACCGCACTACCGATCGGCCAGGTCCACCCGCCGGAGACGAGTGCCGCCGGACGTGCGATCTTCGCGCACCTCACCCCCGCCGAACGCATCGAACGCGCCGAAACGGCCGATACGCTGCTCACCGCGGCGGAATACGACCGGATCCGGACCCGCGGCTGGTCGCTGTGCGAGGGCGCGGTACAGCACGGTTCGACCAGTATCGGCGCGGCCATCTTCGATATCACCGGATCCCCCCGGGGCGCGATCGTGGTGAGCGCGCCCGACACCCGGCTCACACCGGACCGGTACACGCGGACAGGAGAGCTCGTCCGCGACGCCGCACGCCGGTTGAGCGGCTCGGCCGAGGAGGAGTAGCCGAAGCGACACCGCCGACCGGCTTCGATGACGATCCGGCGGCGTAATTCGGCCGCGACGCGCGCGGTACCGTGCCTGCTTCGAACACCGTGGTCGACGGGGTCCGCTCGCCGACCACCAGCGGCGCCACAGTGGCCAGGTCACCGACGGGATCGGACCCGGCCACGCCGACCGCGCTGCCGGGCGCCGACCACCGGCAGCGTTAGGCTCGGGCGGCTGGGCTCGTGTCGGCGACAACCTCTCGGAGGCGGCTGTGCACAGACGTCGGTTGACGGCTCTCGGGGCCGCGGTGACGACCCTCGCCGCGCTGGCCACCGGATGCGGCATCGAGGAACCGGTGCCCGGCGCCACCACGAGCACGAGCGCGGCGCCCCCGCAACCCGCCCGCGCGCCCGGGATCGCCATACCGGACGGACGGGTGGAACATATCGTCGACCGAGTGGATCAACGGGCGCAGGAATTGCTGCGTGAGACCGGTATCCCGGGCATGGCGGTCGCCATCGTCGCCGCCGGCAAGGTCGTATACCAGGAGGGTTTCGGGGTCCGCGAGGCCGGCACCGAGCAGGAGGTGGGGCCCGATACCGTGTTCCAGCTGGCCTCGATGTCGAAACCGATCGGGGCGAGTGTGGTGGCCCGCGAGGTCGCCGCCGGGCCGGTCGACTGGGATACACCGATGCGGCAGCTCGCGCCCTGGTTCGCGCTGAGCGACCCGTATGTCAGCGATAACGCGACCGTCGGTGACCTGTTCGCGCACCGGTCCGGGCTGCCCGATCATGCCGGGGACAAGCTCGAAGACCTCGGATTCGACCGGGCACAGGTGCTGGAGCGGTTGCGGCTGCTGCCGCTGGGACCGTTCCGGAACTCCTACGACTATACGAACTTCGGGCTGACGGCGGCGGCCACCGCGGTCGCGGAGGCGGCCCGCACGGACTGGTCCGACCTGTCGGAACGCGCCATCTACGAACCATTGGGAATGACGGCGACCAGCTCCCGCTACGCCGATTTCGCGGCCGCCGCCGACCGTGCGGTCGGGCACACCCGCGTAGGCGAGGACTACCGGCGCACCGAACCTCCGCGACAGCCGGACGCGCAGTCGCCGGCGGGCGGTGTCAGCTCGTCGGTGGCGGACGTGGCGCGCTGGATGACGATGGTCCTCGAGGACGGTTCGTACAAGGGCCGGGAGGTGGTGGCGCCGGATGCGTTGCTGCCCGCGCTGTCCCCACAGGCCGTTTCGTCGCCACCGGCGACTCCGGACTCACGGGCCGGTATGTACGGGTTCGGCTTCAATGTCGGCACGTCGGCGGCGGGCCGGGTAGTGCTGAGCCATTCCGGGGCGTTCAACGCGGGCGCGGCGACAGCATTCACGTTGATCCCGTCGGCGAATGTGGGGATCGTGACGCTGACGAACGCCGCGCCGATCGGAGTGCCGGAGACGTTGAACGCCGAATTCGCCGATCTGGTGCAGTTCGGCGAAGTGCGGGAGGACTGGTGGGGCCTGTATCAGGAGGCCTTCGCCGAGATCGAGGGGCCCACCGGTGAGCTGGTGGGTAAGGATCCACCGCCGAATCCGGCACCCGCGGCGCCGCTCGACGATTACGCGGGGGTCTACGGAAACGACTATTTCGGTCCGGCGGAGGTCGCGGTGGACGGTGACCGGTTGCTGCTCACCCTGGGCCCGGCGAAGGTGACCGTCCCGCTGCGGCACTGGGACGGCGATACCTTCGTCTTCACCCCCACCGGGGAGGCCGCGAACCCGGGAACGGTGTCGCAGGCACGATTCGACGGCGACCGATTGTGGTTGGAGTTCTACGACTCCGACGGATTCGGCACTTTCGTCCGCTGAGCGGTGAACAACGCGCTGACCGGTCACCGGCGGCACAGCATTCCGCCGGTGACCGAGCACTCTTCCTGCCGGTCAGCTCCCTACATAGTCCGCCAGATGCTCACCGGTGAGGGTGGACCGGGCAGCCACCAGATCGGCGGGAGTGCCTTCGAAGATGACCCGGCCGCCATCGTGGCCGGCGCCGGGACCGAGATCGATGATCCAGTCGGCGTGCGCCATCACCGCCTGATGGTGTTCGATGACGATCACCGACTTCCCCGAGTCCACGAGCCGGTCCAGCAGGCCGAGCAGATTCTCCACATCGGCGAGGTGCAGACCGGTGGTCGGCTCGTCGAGGACGTAGATCCCGCCTTTCTCACCCATCCGGGTCGCCAGTTTCAGCCGCTGACGTTCACCGCCGGACAGGGTGGTGAGCGGTTGCCCGACCTTGATGTAGCCCAGACCGACATCCACCAGGCGGTCGAGGATCTTGTGCGCCGCCGGGATGGCAGCGTCACCGGCACCGAAGAATTCCTCCGCTGCGGCGACCGACATCTCGAAGACCTCCGCGATATTACGACCGCCGAAGGTGTACTCCAGGACCTCGGCCTGGAAGCGCCGGCCCTCGCATTCCTCGCACGGTGATTCGACCGTGGCCATCACCCCGAGGTCGGTGTAGATGACCCCGGCGCCGTTACAGGCGGGACACGCGCCTTCGGAATTGGAGCTGAACAGGGCGGGTTTCACCCCGTTGGCTTTCGCGAAGGCCTTACGGATCGGATCGAGCAGGCCGGTGTAGGTGGCGGGGTTGCTGCGGCGCGACCCTTTGATGGGGGTCTGATCGACCATGGCGACATCGTCGTGCCGGGCGACCGCGCAATCGATCAGCGAGCTCTTCCCGGACCCGGCGACGCCGGTGAGGACGACCAGCACACCGAGCGGGATATCGACGTCGACATTCTGCAGATTGTGCGCATCGGCGCCGCGAACCTCGAGCGCACCGCGGGAAGTGCGGACCGAGGATTTGAGCGCGGCCCGGTCGTCGAGGTGGCGGCCGGTGATGGTGTCGCTTTTACGCAGGCCCTCGATGGACCCCTCGAACATCACCTGCCCGCCCTCGGTACCGGCGCGGGGGCCGAGGTCGATGATGTGGTCGGCGATGGCCATCACCTCGGGTTTGTGCTCCACGACGAGCACGGTGTTACCCTTGTCGCGCAATTGCAGCAGCAGTTCGTTCATCCGCTGGATATCGTGCGGATGCAGCCCGATGGTCGGTTCGTCGAACACGTAGGTGACATCGGTGAGCGAGGACCCGAGATGCCGGATCATCTTCGTGCGTTGCGCTTCACCGCCGGACAGGGTGCCCGCGGGACGTTCCAGCGACAGGTAGCCGAGCCCGATCTCGACGAACGAGTCGAGGGTCTGCCCGAGCGCGGTGAGCAGCGGCGCCACCGACGGTTCGTTCAGATCGCGCACCCAGGCGGCGAGATCGCTGATCTGCATCGCGCAGGCGTCGGCGATGCTGATGCCCTTGATCTTCGACGAACGGGCCTCGGCGCTGAGCCGGGTGCCGCCACACTCCGGGCAGGTGTCGAAGGTGATCGCCTTGTCGACGAACGCGCGGATATGCGGTTGCATCGCTTCCCGGTCCTTGGACAGGAACGATTTCTGGATCCGCGGGATCAGGCCCTCGTAGGTGACATTCACGCCCTCGACCTTGACCTTGGTGGGCTCTTTGTAGAGCAGGTCGTTGAGCTGTTTCTTGGTGAACTTCTTGATCGGCTTGTCCGCGTCGAAGAAACCACACCCGCGGAAGATCCGGCCGTACCAGCCGTCCATGCTGTAACCGGGAATGGTGAGGGCGCCTTCGTTGAGCGACAAGTTCTCGTCGTAGAGGGCGGAGAGGTCGAAATCCGATACCGATCCGCGGCCCTCGCAGCGCGGGCACATCCCGCCGGTGATACTGAAACTGCGGCGTTCGCGGACCGTCTGCCCGCCCTTCTCCACGGTGACCGCGCCGGCGCCGCTGATCGAGGCGACATTGAAGGAGAACGCCTGCGGTGACCCGATATGCGGGGTGCCGAGCCGGCTGAACAGGATCCGCAGCATGGCATTGGCATCGGTGGCGGTACCGACGGTGGAGCGCGGATCGGAGCCCATCCGTTCCTGGTCGACGATGATGGCCGTGGTGAGCCCGTCGAGGACATCGACATCGGGGCGCGCCTGGTTGGGCATGAACCCCTGGATGAACGCACTGTAGGTTTCGTTGATCAGCCGCTGGGATTCGGCGGCGATGGTGCTGAAGACCAGTGAGCTCTTCCCCGACCCGGAAACACCGGTGAACACGGTCAACCGGCGTTTGGGGATCTCGACGCTGACATCTTTGAGGTTGTTCTCCCGCGCGCCGTACACGCGAATCAGGTCGTGACTGTCGGCGAGATGCGGCTCGGACGTCTGTCTGCCGGTCTTCGTGGCCATACTCATCTGGTCTCCTGGTCTCCCTCTGTTGCTCGGGCCGCCCACGCGGACCCCGCCGCCGTCGTCGTCCGGTCGATCCAACCAGAACGCGGTGACATCGTTCGGTGCGCCGGGCCGACGGGGCCCGCGGGGTCGCCGGGGCATTCCGGCGACCGCCCGGCGCACCCGCGAGGCGGGCGGCCGGACCCGCCGGGGATCCGGTGCCCACCCGCACGCATATCGAAGATTTCACTGCCGGCGCTACCACGCCGGAGTGGACACCGGGCCGGGATACTCAGCCGACCTGCTGGATGCGGACCATGTTTCCGGCGGGATCGCGCACGGCGCAGTCCCGGATACCGTACGGCTGATCGGTCGGTTCCTGGACGATTTCGACGTCACCGGCCTGGAGCCGGTCGAAGGTACCGTCGAGGTCCTCGGTGGCGAGGTTGATCCCGGCGTAGGTGCCTTTGGCCATCATCTCGCCGATGATGCGGCGTTCGTCGTCGGTGATACCGGGATCCACGGCCGGCGGGGTGAGCACGATGGACGTACTGGGCTGATCGACGGGGCCCACGGTGATCCAGCGCAACCCTTCGTAGCCGACATCTTTGCGTACCTCGAAGCCGAGGAGATCGCGGTAGAAGGCCAGCGCCGCGTCCGGGTCGTCGTGCGGGAGATAGCTGGAGTGGATGGTGAGGTTCATGACGACGACGCTAGCCGCGCCGCGGTGACCTGCGCTTCTCGATTCCTGATCGGTCTGGTCACCTGTTTGGCGACGCAGCTCGGCATCCCGGCCGCTTCACCGGAGGCCTGCTGCCGGTAGGTGCTGGGTGGTACGCCGACCAGTTCGGTGAAACGGGTGCTGAAAGTCCCCAGAGAAGAACAGCCCACGGCGAAGCAGACCTCGGTGACGCTCATATCGCCGCGGCGCAGCAGAGCCTTGGCGCGTTCGATACGCCGGGTCATCAGGTAGCCGTAGGGGGATTCGCCGTAGGCGAGGCGGAATTGCCGGCTGAGGTGGCCGGCCGACATATTGACGCCGCGGGCGAGCGCGGCGACATCGAGGGGTTGCGCGAACTCGCGGTCCATCCGGTCGCGGACCCGCCGCAGCAGGACGAGGTCACGCAATCGAGGATCGGCGGCGGGTTTGCTGGTCACCGGAGAAATCGTGCCACAGGCGAGACCGGTTGCCCAGTCACGGCAGGTCACGCCTGCCAGGTGCACATCGTGACCGCAGATGCGCTCGAGGGACCCCTCCACGCCGTCGACGTGTACGGCGGTCCGGCCTCCTCGCGAACCGGTGGATCGGTCTCCACGCGTGGCGTCCGCGGCCCCGGATGGTGCCGAGGAAGATCAGAGCAGCCGAGGGGCCTGTCCGTCGGCGACACCCTTCTGGTCCGGCCGGATCTCGGAGCTCGATTCTCCCGGTTCTACCCGGGTGCGGCGGACGCGCCGGCTGCGCCGTGGCGGCCGGGCGCCCCGGAATGCTTCCGCCAGGCGAGTATGCGGCTGCCAGTCCAGCCCGTTGGGCAGACCCCAGCCGAACCGGACGGCGGCCAGGCGCAGCAGCAGCGAGCAGACGATGCCCAGCAAGATGCCGAGCGCCGGGGCTCCGAGATAGGTGCAGACGACCATGGTGCCGGCCACGACAGCGGCAACGGAGGCGTACAGGCCGTTGCCACCGAACACGGCGGGCACGCGGCGCAGCAGGACGTCGCGGGTGGCGCCGCCGCCGACGGCGGTGGTGATACCCAGCAGAATCGCGGGTAGCCAGCCGAGTCCGGCCGCGAGGGTTTTCTGTGCGCCGGTGACCGCCCAGAATCCGATGACGGCGGCGTCGAGGGCGGTGAACAGCCGATCCCAGGCGTGTTCGCTGAGATGGATGACGAAGGAGATGATCGTGCCGAGTACCGCGGTGGGCAGGTAGGCGTAGTCGGTGAGTGCGACCGGTGGGCCCTGCTGGAGCAGGGTGTCGCGGATGATGCCGCCGCCGAGCCCCGAGACGATGCCGACGACCAGGAAACCGAACAGATCCAGTCCTTCACTGCGGGACACCGCGCCGCCCAGCATCGCGCACGCCAGCACGCCCGCAAGATCCAGATACCGGGTGACCTGGTCGATGGTGTCGAGAGGTGCGGCCACGGCAGCAAGCTAACACGTGCGGCCGTGCCCTCCCCGCCGCAGGGAGGGCACGGCCGGTGCACTGCGCGCTCCCGCGAACCCGCGGGATCGGGGCCCGGTCAGCCCGCGCCGCCGGCCGCCAGGCGCATGAGATCGGTGTCGAGATCGATACCGACCTCGCTGCCGCCCGCACTGCCGAAGGTGTGCTGGTAGCTGTCCCAGGACTCGGCCTTCACCCGGTGTGCGAATTCGCTTTCCATGAGCAGCAGCAGTTCCAGTGCGGCCCGGTCGATCCGTTTGTTCAGGTCGGCGTCGTTCCAGTCTTCGGAGGCGGCGAACAACGAGGTAGGCACGGTCATGGTGCGCAGGAACGCGAACAGGGCGCGCATCTGCTCGTCCACGACCAGGGCGTGCCGGGAGGTGCCGGCGGTGGCGGCCAGGATCACCGGCTTGGCGATGAGCAGGTCGTTGTCCAGGACATGGAAGAAGGAGGTGAGCAGCCCGCTCGGGGCGGCCTTGTAGACAGGAGCCGCCACAACCAGTCCGTCGGCGGCGGCCAGGGTCTCGATCGCCGCCGTCATCTTGGGACCCATCAGCTGCGAAACCAGGGCGGTGGTGATCTCGGTGGCCAGTTCCCGCAGGTCGATGACGCTGACGGTGACCTGGGCGTCGCGGCGGGCGGCCAGTGCACCGACGCGGGCGGATACCCGGTCGGCGAGCATCCGGGTCGAGGACGGGTTGCTGGTTCCGCCGCTGACCACGACCAGCCGATACGGCGGGCGGGCTTGTCCGTTGGTGCTGTTCATGATTACTCCTGGTAGATCGATTGTGAGCAGGCCCTGCGCGCCCATGCCGCGCCGTCCCGCTCGCCCGGCGCTCGGGTGCGAGCCGGGGTTGCTCGGTGACGCGGCGATACCGCCTCGGGGCCGGGCCGCTCACTCCGAGGTCGCGAGTTTTCGGCAGATCTCTTCGAGAGCGTGCAGGTCGTCGTCGGTGAGGACACCGGTCAGCGCCCGCGCGACGCCCACCGCGTGCCGGCCACCGACCCGGCGCTGGTGCGCCCGGCCCGTATCGGTCAGGCTCAGCCGGACCCCGCGGCCGTCGTCCGGGTCGGGGGTGCGCTGGACCAGGCCGCGCTCCACCAGCCGGTCCACCATCCGCGACAGGGCCGGTTGGGTGAGCAGGACGTGCCGGTTCAGTTCGGCGGGCCGGATCGGATCGGAGCATTTGGACAACGTGTAGAGGACGTCGTATTCGCGCATCGTCAGCCCGTGCCATACGTCCTCGGCCGCGAACCGTTTCATCATCACCGCGTGCGCGGTCAGCAGCGCCTCCCAGGCATCGTTGGCCAGGCGGCCGCTGGTCCGGTTCATTTCCCGGCCAGGATGTCGGTGTCCTGGTAGGGGCTGGCGCCTGCCAGGTTGTCGCCCTGGTTGGCGTTGGGCCGCGCCTGCCGGGGCGCAGTGTCGCCGTAGGTGGCGTCGACCCGCGCCTGATGGGTCGGGGCCGGCGCCGACTCCGGGTCGCGGCGCGATTCCAGTTCCTTGCGCAGGACCGGCACCACTTCCCCGCCGAGCAGGTCGAGCTGGTTCAGCACCGCCTTCAGCGGCAGACCGGCATGGTCCATCAGCCACAGCTGGCGCTGATAGTCACCGAAGGTGTCGTGGAAGGTGAGGGTTTTGTCGATGATCTCCTGCGGGCTGCCCACCGACAGCGGGGTCATCTCGGCGAAATCCTCCAGTGACGGGCCGTGACCGTACACGGGCGCCTCGTTGAAATAGGGACGGAATTCGTTCCACGCGTCCTGGGATTTCTTCGCGATATACGCCTGTCCACCGAGGCCGACGATGGCCTGTTTCTTGGTGCCGTGGCCGTAGTGCTCGAACCGCTGCCGGTAGAACTCGATGAGCTGCAGCGAATGCGCGGTCGGCCAGAAGATGTGGTTGGCGAAGAACCCGTTGCCGTAGTAGGCGGCCTGTTCGGCGATCTCCGGGGTGCGGATGGAACCGTGCCAGACGAACGGCGGCACACCGTCGAGCGGCCGCGGGGTGGCGGTGAAGCCCTGCAGTGGGGTGCGGTAGTTGCCTTCCCAGTCCACCACGTCCTCGCGCCACAACCGGTGCAGCAGGTTGTAGTTCTCGAGGGCCAGCGGGAGACCGGCCCGGATGTCCTTTCCGAACCACGGGTAGACGGGTCCGGTGTTGCCGCGGCCCAGCATGAGGTCCATGCGGCCCTTGGACAGATGCTGCAGCATCGCGTAGTCCTCGGCGATCTTCACCGGGTCGTTGGTGGTGATCAGCGTGGTCGCCGTGGTGACGATCAGACGCTCGGTGAGGGCGGCGATATGGGCCAGCAGAGTCGTCGGTGAGGACGAGAAGAACGGCGGATTGTGGTGCTCCCCGATGGCGAAGACATCGAGACCCACTTCCTCGGTTTTCTTCGCGATCTGCACGATCGCCTCGATACGTTCGGCCTCGCTGGGGGTCACGCCGGTGACGGGGTCACGCGTGATATCGCTGACCGAGAAGATTCCGAACTGCATTGATGTCACTCCCACCGATCGATTTCTATGCATTTGCATCTACCTGAACGGTGGGGTCGGCCGGGTTATTCCACCGAGTTCGTGAGGACAGCCTCGGCCCGGTCACCTACCCGAAGGAACCGGCCGCCGCGCCATCTACCGACCACCGCCGGCGCGCAGCCACGGCAGATCAACCCTCTCGAAGAGAGCGGGTTCACCGGACCCGTCAGGCTTCCGCGGTCCGAACGGGATGTCCGGCCATGGAGGCCGAGACTACCGGCCTGCGCTGCGGCGGGTGGAGGGACGGGGCCGGCACGCGAGGCGTGGCGCGGGACGTAGCTCAGCGAACCCGGGCCGGTTGCGCCGTCAACGAGTCCAGCTCGCGGATGGCGGCGCAGCTGCGGCGGATCATGGTGGCGAACATGGCGTCGCCCCGTTCGGTGGGGGTGCCGTAGGCGGCGCCGAATACCGCGACCAGCGGGCCCTGGAGGGCGGCGAACCGATAGTCCTGGCGGCAGTCGTCGAGTTCGTAGCCGGTGACCCCGAGTTCGACCAGGCGCCGATGGTAGGTGGCGACGAGCTTGTCTTCTTCTGTTCGCCGTATCTGCGGGTCGAGGCCGGTGGTGACGAAGTAGGCGAGGTCGCGGGCAGGCAGACCGAGGTTGACCGTCTGCCAGTCGACCGCGGTCACCACCGCCCGGTCCCCCGCGCCGAACAGGAGATTGTCCAGGCGGTAGTCGCCGTGCACCAGCCCGAACCGTTCGGGCCGGGCGATCAGCCAACCGGCGATCACCGCGCCGCAGGCGCGCACGGTATCGCAGTCCTCGGGTGTGAGGCGATGGCCGAGGCGGTCGAGGAAGAGATCGGTGGTGGGACCGTAGAGCTCGCCCAGTGTCGCGGCTTCCTCGGGCCCGTTACGGCTGAAACCTTCGATATCCAGCAGAGTTTCGTCGCACCAGCGCGGCGCGTGCAGGCCGGCGAGATTGGCGACGGCCTGGTGGGCGTGCGCGACCGGACAGCCCGCGATCTGATCGCCTTGGCGGGCGGGTGCGAGATCTTCGAGAAGCAGCACGAATTCGCTGCCGTCGCCGTGGGTTTCGGCGTAGTAACAGCGAGGTGTGCGGATCGCCACCGTGGCGGCGATCTCGGTGTAGAACCGGATCTCCTGCCGGTAGGCGCCCGCGAGCATGCCCCGGGTACCCGGGTCCGTAGCAGGGAGTTTGGCCAGTAGCTGCGCGGGAACACCGTCACCGGTGAGCCGCAGCCGGTACACCGACCCGATCTGGCCGGTACCGACCGGTTCGGCGGCGACCTCGTCGACGTGGCCGTGTAGCGCCGTGGTGAGCCATTCGGGAGTGAGCTCGGCGACGGTGGTGGGGGCGGTCATCGATCACTTCTCCGGGAATCGGTTCGCCGGGCCGGTGAACCCTTCGTTTCGGCGGTGCTCCCGCCAGGCGGTGAGTACGGGGGTCAGCTCGGCGGGTGTGTTGCCGTGCAGGATTACGCCGTCGACGCCGGTCCGGAACTGATCGGCGATCCGTTCCGCACAGTGCGCGGCGGTACCGGTGGCCGAAGCGGCGAGCCATTCGGCCGGCAGCAGTTGCTCGACGGCGGCAAGGGTTTCCGGGTCCGCGACCGCGTCGAGTGCTCCACCGGCCCCGGTGACCAGGGGGTGAGCACGGAAATCGTCGAGGACTCGCCGGTCCCAGCCGTTGACCCGGACCAGGACATCGCCGTAACCCTGCAGGTAGGTGCCGAGGCGGCCGGCGAGTTTACGCAGCCGGGCGAGTTCGCCCTGCGATTCGTCCACCACGGCCAGGACGGACCAGATCCGGATGGCGGCAGGGTCACGACCGGCGGTTTCGGCGGCGGTGCGGATGGTGCGCACCGCACGGGCGGTGGTGTCGTCGGTGAAGAAGGTGTGCAGGACGACCGAGTCCGCGATCTCCCCGGCGAGCCGCAGGGTGGCGGGGCCGATGGCGGTGAGGGTGACCGGAATATTCTCGTCGTAGGACGGATCCAGTTGCAACAGCGGATACCGCCCGGCGGGTCCGTCGTGGCCGAGAACGGTTTCGCCACGCCAGAGTCGGCGGTAGAGATCGACGGCATCGCGGATCTGCGCGGAGGTGATTCGCGGTAGGCCGATCACATCGAACAGGGCATGGAAACCGCGGCCCAGGCCGAGGCTGTAGCGGCCGCGGGTGAGGCGGTGCAAGGTGACCGCGCCGGCCGCGGTGACCAGCGGGTGGCGGGTGTTGTGGTTGGTGGCGGCGGTGCAGATCCGCAGGTCGGTGGTTACCGCGCCGGCCGCGGCGGCGAGCGTGAAGGCTTCCTTGGTGTTGAAACGTTCCGACAGGAAAAGCGTTCCCAGGCCGAGTTCTTCAGCGGTGCGGGCTTCCCCGAGCAGGGCGTACGGGTCGGTGGCGTGCCCGGCGAGCCCGTAGCAGCCGAGTTCGGAGAATTCGCTCGGGTGGTCGCTACCGGGCGTGACCGGAGACCCGCCCTGGTCACGCACCACCTGCCCCGGTTCACTCATACCCGGCCGGCCTGTTCGCTGCTGCGGCCGATCATCGTGTGCAGTTCCTCGGGCGTCCACGGCGGGGTGTCCTTGTGGTCGCGGAAGCCGAGGATGCTCGGGTTGGGCCGGTCGTAGCGGCCGACGAACCCGCCGGCGGCGACGAAGATCTGTCCGGTGACCTCCCGGGCTTCGGCACCGGCGAGATAGAGGTAGAGCTGGGCCACATACTCGGCGGGCGGGGCGTCGAGGGCGGCATCCTTGCTCATTTCGTCGAGCATGCCGCGGCGATACAGTTCCATGATCTTGGCCTCGTACGCGAAACCACTGGAGAGCCGGGTTCTAGCGCCCGGGCAGACGACATTGGCGCGAATCTCGTATTCGGCGAGTTCGGCGGCGATGGCGAGGGTGAGGCTGTTGACCGCGCCTTTGCCGGCCGCGTAACCGGTACCGCCGTAATCGCCCAGGTACGCGAAAGAGCTGGTGTTGATGATGCTGCCGCGGCGTTGCGCCACCATTTTCGGGGCGGCGGCACGACAGGTGTTGAAGGTGGTGGTGAGGTGCGAGTCGAGCAGGGCCTGCCAATCGCGGGTGCTGACATTCAGAATCGAGGATTCGGCGGGTTCGGCGGCCCCGGCGCAGTTGACGAGGATATCGATGGTTCCGAAGGTGCGCACACAGGTATCGACGAGTTCGGTGGCGACGGTTTCGTCGGCCGCGCTGCCCGCGACGCCGACCGCGCGCTGCCCACCGAGGGTGAGCGAGTTGACGGTTCGTTCGACGGCGGATTCGTTGCGGCCGTTCACGACCACTCCGGCACCGTGCCGGGCCAGGGCGTGTGCGACGGCGTGGCCGATGCCGCTGGTGGCGCCGACGACCACGGCGCCGCGGCCCCACAGGGATTGCTGACCGCTCATGGACCTGCTCTCGTTTCCGGGGCCGGCGACGGAGCGCGGGCCGAACACTCTTCCGTACAGGTGTCCGGACAGTATGGCATTCTGGCGTGGTCGCGTCAGCGGTTCGCGGGCCGTTCCCGGTCGCGCGCCTTGATTGCGGTCCACCTGCCGTAGTACTGTCTGGACAGGTGTCTACCATAGATCCTGGACAGTAATCTGGGGAAGGATTTCCACATGACTTCGGTGAAACCGCCGCGGGTGTCCGGAGGCGAACACGAACACGGCCATCTGGAGGAATTCCGCACCGACCCGATCGCGCTGATGCGCCGGGTGCGGGAGGAATGCGGCGACGTCGGCCAGTTCGAACTCGCCGGCCGCCACGTCATCCTGCTCACGGGCGCCGAGGCGAACGAATTCTTCTTCCGCGCCGCCGACGAGGACCTCGACCAGGCCGCCGCCTACCCGTTCATGAAACCGATCTTCGGTGAGGGTGTGGTCTTCGACGCCAGCCCGGAGCGGCGCAAGGAGATGCTGCACAATTCCGCGCTGCGCGGCGATCAGATGCGCGGCCACGCCGCCACCATCGAACGCGAAGTCGACCGGATGCTGGCGAACTGGGGCGACGAAGGCGAAATCGACCTGCTCGATTTCTTCGCCGAGCTCACCATCTACACCTCGTCGGCCTGCCTGATCGGGACCAAGTTCCGCGAGGAACTCGACAGCCGGTTCGCACACCTCTATCACAACCTGGAACGCGGGACCGATGCGCTGGCGTACGTGGACCCGTACATGCCGATCGAAAGTTTCCGGATCCGCGACGAATCCCGGGCGAAACTGGTCGAGCTGGTCCAGGAGATCATGAACGACCGGATCGCGAACCCGCCCGCCGACAAAGACGACCGCGATCTGCTCGATGTGCTGGTCTCGGTGAAGAAGGAAGACGGCACACCGCATTTCAGCGCCAGCGAGGTCACCGGCATCTTCATCTCGATGATGTTCGCCGGCCACCACACCACCTCCGGTACCGCCGCCTGGTCGGTGATCGAATTGCTGCGTCACCCGGAGGCGCTGTCGGGGGTCGTGAAGGAACTCGACGAGCTCTACGCCGACGGCCAGGAGGTGAGTTTCCACGCGCTGCGCCAGATCCCGCAGCTCGAGGCGGTACTGAAGGAAACGCTGCGGCTGCATCCGCCGCTGATCATCCTGATGCGGGTGGCGCAGGGTGAATTCGAGGTGTGCGGACACACCATCGCCGAAGGCGACCATGTCGCGGCGACCCCCGCGATCTCCAACCGGCTGCCGGAGGATTTCCCGAACCCCGACAGTTTCGACCCCGGCCGCTATATCGACCCCAACCAAGAGGATCTGGTCAACCGCTGGACCTGGATCCCGTTCGGCGCCGGGCGGCATCGCTGCGTGGGTGCCGCGTTCGCGCTGATGCAGTTGAAGGCGATCTTCTCGGTGCTGCTGCGGGACTGGGAGTTCGAGATGGCGCAGCCCTCGGAGAGCTACCGCAACGACCACTCCAAGATGGTGGTACAGCTGCAGCAGCCGTGCACGGTGCGATACCGGCGCCGGCACCGGGAGAACTGATGGCGTATGTCATCACGCAGCGCTGCTGCAACGACGCGAGCTGCGTGGCCGAATGCCCGGTGGACTGCATCCGCCCACGCCCGGAGGACCCGCAGTTCGCGACCGCGGAAATGCTCTACATCGATCCGGACACCTGTATCGATTGCGGTGCCTGCTACGAGGCCTGCCCGGTGGACGCGATCTACGCCGAAGAGGACCTGCCGCAACATCTCGCAGGGTTCCTCGACGTCAACGCCGGATACTTCGGGAAGCACCCGCTGGAGCCGGATATGGCTCCCCCGCCGCCGGTCCGGCGTCTCGCCAAGGACCTGGGAACCTTGCGGGTCGCGATCGTCGGTACGGGGCCCGCCGCATGCTATGCCGCCGAGCAGCTGCTGTCCGCCGGTTCGGTCGAGGTCGAGATGTTCGACCGGCTGCCCACCCCGTGGGGGCTCGCCCGGTACGGGGTCGCGCCGGATCACGCGCAGACCCGCGGGGTCACCGATATGTTCGCGGCCGCGTTCAAACGCGACACGCTGCAGATGTATCTGAACACCGAAATCGGTCGTCACATCACGCACGAAGAACTCCGGGACAGTGCGCACGCGGTGATCTACGCGGTCGGCGCACCCACCGACCGCCGCCTCGGCATCCCCGGCGAAGACCTCCCGGGCAGCCACTCCGCCACCGAGTTCGTGGCCTGGTACAACGGCAACCCGGACTACGCGGACCGGGAATTCGACCTGTCCGGGCAGCGGGCGGTAATCGTCGGGAACGGCAACGTCGCCCTGGATATCGCACGGATGCTCACCATGGACCCCGGCGAACTCGCGGCCACCGATATCGCCGACCACGCCCTGGCGGCATTGCGGAACAGCAATATCCGTGAGGTCGTGATCCTGGGCCGGCGCGGGCTGCTCCACGCCGCCTACAGCGCCCCCGAATTCCGGGCGCTGGGGCGGTTGGCCGGAGTCGATATCGTCCTCGACCCGGCGGATGTGGTCCTCGGCGAAGCCGGGCAGGCGTTCCTCGACAGCCCGGAAGCGGCATATGAACTCGGGCTGAAGATCGCCGCCGCCGGGGAGTACGCGGCCCGGCCGCCACGCGACGGGCACAAGCGGATCCGGTTCCAGTACTGCGTCTCCCCCACCGAGATCACCGGCGACGAGCGGGTCCGGTCGGTGCGGTATGTGCACAACGAGCTCACCGGCCCGGCCGCATCACCCACCGCCCGGCCGACCACCGACACCGGTGAACTGGAGGCATCGCTGGTCCTGCGCGCCGTCGGCTACCGCGGGCAGCCGATCGGCGATCTGCCGTTCGACGACGACCGCGGGGTGCTACCCACCGGCTCCGGCCGAGTCGTCGATCAGTCCGGAACACCGGTTCCCGGCGTATACGCGGCAGGCTGGATCAAACGCGGACCCCGCGGCGTGATCGGTTCCAACCGCGCCGACGCCGCCGAAACCGTCGCGGCCGTCCTCGACGATTTCCGGGCCGGCGCACTGACCGCACCGACACGGGACCGCACCGCACTGACGGAACTGGTCCGGCAGCGGCAACCGGAGATGCTCGACCGCACCGCCTGGCAGGCGATCGACCGGGCCGAACGAGCCGCGGGCGCCGCTGGGGGGCGTCCACGGGTCAAACTGGCGACTGTCGAACAACTATTGGCGACCGCGCGGGGCGGCTGAGCAGTCGGCCGGTGCGGGGGAACACGTAAGGCGGCCGACAGCACGTCCAACGCTGCCGCTGCCGAACTTGCCGCGGCAGCGCGGCTCGATCCGCCGGACGGGAGGCGACCGGCATCAGGCCGACAGGAATCGCCGGGCATAGGCGCGGACATCGGCATCGGTGTCGTCGAGCGCCTGCTTCAGTCCGGTGCGTGCGGATTCGCTGTCCGGCCAGGTCCCGAGTGTGAGTACCGCGGCCTTCCGGACATCGAGATGCGGATCTGCCAGTGCTTCGGTGAGCGCGGCAACGGCCCGGTCCGCGTCCGCGGCGGCCAGTCCGCGGGCGGCACCGACTCGCACCTGCCAGGCCGAATCACGCAGAGCAGCAATACATGTCACGATAGCCGCCTCGGTCGTCCCGAGATCGGCGAAGGCTGCCAGTGCCGCCGCGCGGACCAGCGGGTCCGGGTCCTCGGCCAGTGCCGCCACCGCCGTACCGCCACCCGAACCGATACCGGCCAGTCCCTGGGCAACCGCGATCCGCACCTCCCGGTCGGCGTCCCCCGCCGCGGCGGCGATCGGTGCCCACTCGTCTATCGAGACCAGCGCCCGGACCGCCTCGATACGCACTCGATGATCGGAGTCGGCGAGGGCCGAACGGTAGTCGTCGGAGGATCCGGTCCGAGTGGCTCGCAACAGATCCAGGACCGCGGCGCGGACCACCGAATCCTCGGAGGCGAGCCGCGCCGCGAGACCTTCTGTCGCAGGCAGAACTTCCACCAGTTCGCGGAGCGCAGCAGCGGCCGCGCTCCGGACCGGTGCCGCGGCGTCGTCGAGTGCGCCGATCAGCAGCGGCACGTATCCGTCGGGTGTGTGCTCGGTCAACACCGCGATCGCCGCGACCCGCACGCGTTCCTCGGCATCGGACAGATACTCCGCGAGTTCGGCGGCAGTAGGGGTGTCCAGGGCGAGCAGAGCGAGCAGGCGCGGTGACGCGGCGTGCACCGGGCCGGGGGCGGCCGCCGGGGGCGCGGGTTCGGCCGGTTCGGGGGCGCGCCGGTGGCCTACCAGTTCGGGTTGGGCAACAATGACCGGCTCGTCACGCGACGGCAGGTCGTCGAGTCCCGGTACGGGCACCAGATACGGTGCGACCGGCCGTTTCAGGAACTCCATCTCCCCGTCGGCGCGTTTGCGGAGGTTGAGGTGGTAGCGCCACTGTTGATCGTCCCGTTCCGGGAGGTCGGCGCGTTCGTGGTAGAGACCCCAGCGGGATTCGGTACGGGTCAGCGAACTGCGGGCGGCCATTTCCGCACAATCGCGAATGAACGACACCTCGACGGCGCGCATGAGTTCGTGTGGGGTGCGCGCGCCCATGTCGGCGAGGTCACCGCGCATCCGTTCGAAGGTTTCCACCGCCAGCGAGAGTTTGGCGGCGGTTTTCGGGGGCGCCACATAGTCGTTGACGAAGCGGCGCAGTTTGTATTCGACCTGGGGTTGCGGCGGCCCGTCGGGGTTGCGCAGGGGCTGGTAGACGAGTTCGTGCGCGGCGACGACCTGGTCGGCGGGCAGGGTGTCCGGTGCGGGTACGCCGGGCAGGGTTCCGGCGGCGTGGGCGCCGGCGAGTTCCCCGAAAACGAAGGCGCCGATCATGTAGTTGTGCGGTACGCACGCCAGGTCACCCGCCGCGTACAGGCCGGGCACCGTCGTCCGGGCATGCTCGTCCACCCACACCCCCGACGCGGAATGCCCGCCACACAAACCGATCTCGGAAATATGCATCTCGATATCGTGGGTGCGGTAGTCGTGGCCGCGGTTGGCGTGGAAGGTGCCGCGGGTGGGGCGTTCGGTGGTATGCAGGATTCCTTCGAGGGTGCGCAGGGTTTCGTCGGGCAGGTGCGACACCTTCAGGTAGATGGGTCCACGCGCGGAATCGATCTCGCGTTTCACCTCCGCGATCATCTGCCCCGACCAGTAGTCGGAGTCCACGAACCGCTCCCCCTGGGCGTTCACCTGGTATCCGCCGAACGGGTTCGCCACATACGCGCAGGCAGGTCCGTTGTAATCCTTGATCAGCGGGTTGATCTGGAAACATTCGATCCCGCTCAGCTCCGCGCCGGCGTGATAGGCCATCGAGTAGCCGTCGCCGGCGTTGGTCGGGTTCTCGTACGTGCCGTACAAGTACCCGGATGCCGGTAGCCCCAGGCGCCCGCACGGGCCGGTCGCCAGGACGACGGCCTTGGCCCCGACCGTGACGAATTCGCCGGTGCGGGTGTTCAGCGCGGCCGCCCCGACCGCCCGGCCGCCTGCGGTGAGCACCCGGACCGGCATCAATCGGTTCTCGATCCGGATCCGCTCCCGGTTCTTGCGCTGCCGCAGCACCCGGTACAGCGCCTTCTTCACATCTTTGCCCTCGGGCATCGGCAGCACATAGGACCCCGACCGGTGCACCCGGCGCACTGCGTACTCGCCGTATTCGTCCTTCTCGAATTTGACGCCGTAGCGTTCCAGCCGCTGCACCATGGCGAAACCGCGGGTCGCGGTCTGGTAGACGGTGCGCTGGTCGACGATTCCGTCGTTGGCGCGGGTGATCTCGGCGACGTAGTCCTCCGGTTCGGCTTTGCCCGGAATCACCGCGTTGTTGACTCCGTCCATTCCCATGGCGAGCGCGCCGGAGTGCCGGACGTGCGCCTTCTCGAGCAGCAGCACCTGCGCGCCGTGTTCGGCGGCGGTCAGCGCGGCCATCGTGCCGGCGGTGCCGCCACCGATGACCAGGACATCGCAGTCGAGGCGGACGGTATCGGCGAGGTCCGGCGCCGTGAACAGGGTCGGTGCGGTCACGTCAGGGCCTCCAGGATTCGGGCGCGTTCGCCGGCCCGGTCGGCGATTTCGCGCGGGTTCGGAATATCGACGAGGGCTCGCAGCGGGTGCCCGGCCCGCCCGAGTACCGCGACCCGGTCGCCGAGCAGCAGCGCCTCGTCCACGTCGTGAGTGACGAATACGACGGTGGTGGGGTGGGTCTGCCAGGTCTCGATGAGCAGCCGCTGCACGGTGGCGCGGGTCTGGGTGTCCAGCGCGCCGAAGGGTTCGTCCATCATCACCGCCCGCGGTGCACCCGCCAGGCCGCGCGCCAGCTGTACCCGCTGACGCATACCGCCGGACAGGTTCTTGGGTAGGAAATCGCCGAACCCCGTGAGCCCTACTTCGTCGATCCAGCGGTCGGCGGCCGCCCGGCGCCCGGTCTTCGGTTCGCCGCGTAACCGCAGTGCCAGGTCGATATTGGCGCGCACGCTGCGCCACGGCAGCAGTGCGTTGTCCTGGAAGACGACGGCACGGTCGCGGGAGGTGCCGGTGACCAGGTCGCCGTCGGCGAGGACCCGGCCGGAGTCGGGTGTCAGCAGGCCGGCCAGCGCCCGCAAAACGGTGGATTTCCCGCAGCCGGACGGCCCGGTGAGGACGAGGATTTCGCCCGGCCGGACATCCAGGGTGAGGTTGTCGATCACCGGGTCACCCGTGTAGGACAGCGAAACCGCGTCCAGCCGTAAGGCCATCGCGTGTTCGCCGGTGTCCCTCCGGGTATCGCGGGTGGTGAGAGTGGTGGTCATCGGGCATTCTCCTCTCCCCTGGGCAGCCAGCGGGTGGCCCGGCGGCCGAGCAGTTCGACCGCCGCGGAGGTGCCGAACCCGAGGGCGCCGATGGTGATGATCCCGACGAACACCCCGGGGTAGTCGACGATGGTGTAGGCCTGCCAGGTGCGGTAGCCGACGCCGAGACGGCCCGAGATCATCTCCGCGGAGATCAGGCAGATCCAGGCGACACCGAGCCCGACCGACAACCCACCGAAGATGCCCGGCAGCGCGCCCGGAACCACGACGCGCACCAGCACATCCCAGCGATTGCCGCCGAGGGTGCGCACGGAGTCCTCCCACAGGGTGGGCAGAGCGCGTACCGCGTGCCGGGTGCTGACCATGATCGGAAAGTAGGCGGCGAGGCCGGTGATGAACACGATCCCGGCTTCGTCGTCGGGGAACAGCAGGATCGCGATCGGCACCACGGCGATCGCGGGGATGGGCCGGGCGAGTTCGGTGAGCGGGCCGAGGATCCCCGCGCACACCGGGGACCGGCCCAGGGCGATCCCGCTCGCGACACCGAGCACGGTCGCGATGGCGAAACCGGTGAGAATGCGGATCAGTGATTGGGCGAGGTCCAGGTAGTAGACGTCGGTACCCAGCTGACGTCCGAATGCCGTGAGCACTTCGGTGACGGTGGGCAGGGTGTCGAACCGCAGCCACAACCGGATATCGGCGGCGGTCAGCAGTTGCCAGATCAGCACGGCGCCGGCCACCGAACCCACCCGCAGTGCCCGGCCCGGCCACACCGAGCGGGTGCCGCGCCGGGGCCGGGGGTGGTCGCTGTGCAGGGCGGTGCCGGAATCGGCGGGGGCGGCGACGGTCACGACCGGACCTCCGCGACGGCCTGGTCGTAGCCGACCGGCTGGGCGGTGGGGTGGGCTTGCCGGTGACGGGCGGCGGCCGCCGGGGTGGTGAAGGCCAGGTAGGTGTCGCCGTCACGCAACCACACGGCCTTGTCGGCGAACCAGCGGGTGCCCAGTTCGGAATCGACCACATAGGCGGCTCGGACGGTTTCGCCTTGCGCGCGGGCAGTTTTCACCGCGCGCAGCAGTTCGGTGGGATCACCGGCCGGCCGGGTGGTGTCCTGCCCGTCGACCCAGAGTTCGTTACCGGAACCGCTGGTGTGGTTCGTGGTGTCGGCGAGTGCCGCGTCGTAGTCCTGGCCGCGGGCGGCGAACGCCGCGCGGATCAGGCGGTCGTCGGCGAAGGCAGCGGTGTCGAGGTCGGCGAAATCGCCGATCGACTTCAGGTACCGCACATCGTCTTCGAACGCGGCGAGCAGGCTGGGTTTGAGCGTGGTGTCGAAGGAGGTGCCGCCGGGGCCGTTGTAGAGATAGACCACTTCTTGCGGCAGGTCCGAACCTTCGGCGACGATCCGCGCCGCCTCCAGCGGTTCCCGCCACAGAAATTCGGTGGCGTCGAGTTGCGCCTGCAGGAAGGCGTCGACCACTTCGGGATGCTGCGCGGTGTAGTCCTTGCGGGCGACGACCCCGTGGAATGTCGGAACATTCAACTCGGCGCCGTCGTAGAGCAGTTTCGCCTTGTCCTGGAACACCAGCAGTCCCGGCCACGCCACGAACTGCGACAGCCCGCTCACCTGACCCGATTCCAGGGCCGACGCCCCCACCTGGGGCTGCTGGTTCAGCACCTCGACACCGGTGACCGGGTCGATTCCCGCGCGGGTCAGCGCCTGCACGAGTGTGCCGTGACCGGCGGAGCCGACGCTGGCGGAGACCTTCTTGCCCGCCAGGTCCGGCAGGCCTGTGGCGGGCGAATCCGGCGGTACCACCACCATGTTCAGTGCGCCTTTGGGGTTGTAGCCGGTGACCGAGAGGAATTCCGTGCGGGACCGTTCGTTGGCCTGCGTGCGCGACCCGTTGATCAGCAGCGGGTAATCACCCATCGAACCGATATCGATCTTCTCGGCCACCATCTGTGCGGTGATCGGGGCGCCGGTGTCGTAGTCCTGCCATTCGACCTCGTAGGCCGGTCCACCGTCCTCGGTGAGCCGGTCCAGCCGCTGCTCCAGATAACCCTGGGCGCGCAGCAATGTGCCCGCGGTGACGGTGTTGATGGTCTTCGACTGGTATCCGATGACGACGCGCACCGTATCGCCCGCGGCGGCGTCTTCCAGCGAGCACCCGGTGAGGGCGAGCGCCCCGGCGGCCAGGACGGCGGCGAGGCGTTTCAGTGTGGGCATGGTGGTTCTACCTCAGGAGATACGGCATATTGACGGTGACGGCGCCCGTGGGACAGCGGGCGGCGCAGGGGCCGCAGTACCAGCATTCGTCGACGTGCATGAACGCTTTGCCGTTGTCGGGATTGATCGCCAGGGAGTCGAGCGGGCAGATCTCGACGCACAGGGTGCAGCCTTGGATACAGAGCGATTCGTCGATGGTCACGGGGATATCGGTGCGCTGGTTCGCCAGGGCCATCTACAGGACCTTCCATTCGGGATTCGTACGGGAAAGGCTGCCGCGCAGGGTGATCCGGTCGCCGCGCATCCGGATGTATTCGAGGTCGACCGGTGTTCCGTCGTCGAGGCGGGTGAGACGTTCGAGCATCAGCAGCGGTGCGCCGGCGGGGACGTCGAGAGTGGCGGCGGTGTGCCGGTCGGCGGGTATCGCCTCGACGGCCAGGTCCGCCGAACCGAGGGGTTGTCCGCTGAGCTGTTCGAGGAGAACGAACACATCGGTGTGCGCGAGATCGTGGTCGAGGATGCGGGCGCCGATATCGGGGGCGAGGTAGGTGAGGTCCAGGCTCAGCGGCCGATCGCCGAGGTAGCGCAGGCGTTCCAGGTAGACGACCTGCTCACCGGGTTCGAGGCCGAGCCGCCGAGCGACCACCGGCGGGGCGGTGATGCGCTGGCCGGCCCGGACCTCGTTGCGGACTGTTCCGCGACCCTCCAGGGTTTCCTGCAAGCCGAGCAGCGCGTCCAGTCCGTGGTCGAATTTCTGGGCGGCCACCCGGGTTCCGACCCGAGGGGCGCGGTCGATCAGACCTTCGTCGCGCAGCAGAGCCAGCGCATCGCGGATGATGTTACGGGAGGTCCGGTGTTCCGCGGCCAGTTGCTGTTCGCCGGGCAGGGTGTCACCGACGGTGCCGGCGTGGATCTGGTGGCGCAGGATATCGGCAACGCGCCTCGCCTGGTCCGCACGCAAGCGGCGGACGGCCGCGCCGCCGCCCGACCGCTCAGTGTTCATCTCGCTGACCTGCATGAACGGTGACGATAGTGGCGTTTCGCGACGGTCCCGGACAGCCGCTGTAACGGTAGGTATGGGGACCGGCGAATGCGCCGGGTGGATGGTGGGCGCGACCAGCGCGGACACGCGGATTCGCGGCTATTGCGCCACCCGCGGTGCGGCCGGCCCGGTTGGGATCAGCCCGATTCGAATGAACGGGGAGAGCGCCGATCCCGCCATGGTGACGCGCTGTGCCGGCCGGGTAGGCACCCTTCCGGCAGGGTCATCCATCGTCCATCGGTGCCGACTCGAACCGGCGGCGATGGATTCGGGCGCCCGGGGACGGGCTCGGCGGCACAGTCAGCCGGGCAATCCCTCGGCGAGCCGGGCCAGGCCGGGCAGCACCTTGTCGCGCCATCCCGGACCCATCCGTCCATAGGCGTCGCGGCTCTTGTGGTCGAGCAGGTCGAAACCGGAATGGTCGAGGTGCAACAGCGTGCCGTCGTCCTGGGGTGTCAGCTGCCAGGCCAGCGTCCAGTTCTCGTTGAAGGTGTAGACGAAGCGGCGTTCCGGTTCGACCTCGACGACCTCGCAGGGAATGGACCCCCAGCCGGGCATTTCGAGGTGGAAACGGTGACCGACGGTAGCGGCGATATCGCCGGGCGCCCACCACTGCCCGTGCAGCTCGGGATCGGTGAGCGCCCGCCACACCTTCGCGGGTGGCGCGGCGATGAACTGGTCCAGCGAGATGGTCGCGAAATCCGCGTCGGTATTCGTCACGGGGTTCTCCTCCACGAGATCGGCAAGGGTGCGCAACCGGCGGCGCCAGAAGCGTTCGAACGGGTGGACCCACGCACTGACCTCGGCGAGCGGGTCGGCGGTCAGGTGGTAATGCCGATGCCGGCCGACTGCCTCGTCGCGAACCAGCCCGGTTCGCCGCAGTACCTGGAGATGCTCGGCGACCGCGGGCCGGCTCAGCTCGAACAGACCCGCCAGGCTTCCCGCCGTCCGGGGTCCGTCGGCCAGCACTTCCAGCAGCCGCCGGCGTACCGGATTGGACAACGCGAGAAACACATCATCGGGGGCCACATCGCCAAGTTACGTCGGAAATACCCGACATGTCAACTATTGTCGACACGTCGGCGCGGCCGATGCCGCTGCCCTCCGGGAGCTGGGACCGGCCGGCGCCGAACACCGGTACACACCTGATCCGCCGACGTGGCACGGCACGAGCTGGTACCGCGGGGCAGTGACAGGCCCGTTCATCGCTCCGCATCGTGTGGGGTTGTGCTCACCGCCCTGCGCATCTGCGTGCCTGCATGCTCTGCGTCGGTGGCGGGATCGATCACCAGTAATCGGATACGGCGATCTTCCAGGCCGAAAACGTCCATCACCTGGGCCGGCTGGCCCGGAAGTGGGCCGATGATCTCGATCCCGTCGGGTGGATCGATGCCCCGCTGGGCCGCGCTGAGCACATTCCAGTCGAACGCGATCCGGGTGGTCGCCCCGAGCCGCGTGGTGAGGGCGGCGATCAGGTCGTGCAGTTCGGTGGTCAGGTTGTCGGTCCTGGGCCACCACGCGCCATCGACACCCTCGACGCCTCCTGCACGGTCGCCGATCAGCAATCGCGGCGTGCGGGTGGGTGTGGCGAATGGTTGCCCGCCACCGGCGGCGGGCGGGAATCGACCGGGGTCACGGTCGCCTGCGCGGCCACCGCTCCGGCTCTGCGGATTCTGGGTCATATCACGCTCCTGGAATTGCCTGGGACAGGCACCGGGATTCCGGGAGCGGCGAGAGGAGACCGCCTTCGTCGTCCCAGCGATATAACGCGGGCGCGTACTGGGCGCGCTCTGGGCTGCGCCGGGCGACGGCGGCAATCGGTTCGTCGGTCGCACGCCCGCCGCTGTGTGCATTCGCCGGGTGCGGCGAGGCCGGGGATGTCTCACACGAAACGCCCGGGCTCCTTCATGCTACCCGGGTATCCGGCCTGTTCACCGCCCGCGCCGGGGCGCCGCCCGGTGCCGGGCTCGGAGCCACGCGTCGATATCGGACCCCGGCCCGCCATCGGGGATCGAGCGGTGCCGTACCGCGCTCGTCGCGGCCTCGGCGACCGGGGTGATGATCCGAAGAGTCAGGGTGGCGCCGACCCCGACGATATCGAGGGTGCGCGCGGGCATATGCCGGTATCCGTCGAGCCGGGTCCGGCGCCCACCGCTGACGAGTTCCCCTGGCGCGGTGGCCCACTCGTCGCGGTGATAGCTCACGCGCAGAACCGGACCGAACCCGGGCCGCAGTGCCGAGAACAGCTCCCCGAGCTCCGCGACCAGGTTGCGGCTGTGCGGCCACCAGACCCCGTCGGCGTTCCCCATTCCGACGGGATCGAGTTCGAGCCGCAGCCGCCGGTCGGACCAGTCCTGGCGACGCGAGTTCGTCGCGTTCGATCGTGGCCTCATGATCGTTGCTCCTGTTCCGGTCGACGCGCCGGGTGGCTCGGTGTCTACAGCCGTTCCCGCAGCAGGCGCCGAGCTTGCTGCTGGGTCGATATCAGCGCCAGTACCGACTCCGCGCCCTGGTTCTCGTTGCGACCGGTGGCTTCCAGCCCGTCGGAACAACCGGAGCTGTGCGGATCGATCAGTGGGACGCCGATATCGTTGCTGCCGCGGAACCAGGCTTCGCACAGCAACACCGCATCTTTCCAATGCCGGTCACCGGTCACGTCGTAGGCGCGGGCGCAGGCATCGGCCAGGCACGCGACCTCGACGGGCTGCTGATCGAAGCCCGGCCTGGGTTCCCCGGTCGCCCAGCCGTCGACCGGGGTCACGGAGAGGTGATCACCGGCAGTCTCGGTCGCGAGCAGCCATCGCAACATCGCCAACCCGTCGGCGAGGATGCGCTCCTTGCCGGGCAGCGAGCCGACGGCGAGCAACGCCTCGGCCAGCACGGCGTTGGCGTACTGCAGCCGCGGTTCGGGCCACCGCCAATCGGACCGGCGCGTCGGTGGACCGATGAGGGTCGCGGTATCGCCCAAGAACTCACGAGCGCAATGATTCCTCGGATCCGCCAGTAGCACCTCGGCCGCACCCAGGGCGCCGAATGCCATCGCGCGAGCAGACCGGGGCCGCTGCCGGGCCGCGACCGTGAAGCGCGCCAGCGCGGTCTCCGCCAGGTCGGGTCTGTGTGCGATCACGACGCCGAGTGCCCACAGCGCGCGGCCCCAATGATCGTCGAGACTCGGCTCGTCCTGCCAATGCCGGTCCGGCCCGCGTCGATTGTGGCACCGCCCATCCGGGGTGAGCGCGTCGATCAGGAAGTCGAAATACACCGTGGTGAGGTCGAGCAATTGCCGGGAGGGTTCGGGTTCGCGGACAGCGACAACGAGGCCGCGTGCCACATCGTCGACGCAGTAACCGCCGTCGACACGAGGTTCGGTGAGCCGCGCGTGCTCGAGTATCCCCCGGTCGTCACTGAGCCGGAACAGGTGCGTGTAGGAGATGGTTTGCGTGCTGATGGGCATGACCTCACCGCATTCCTCGCTGGTGACCGGCCGCCAGGCGGCGCGGGTATGGCGATCGGCGCATCCGGTTATACGAACACCGTAGACGCCAATACGCCGTATGTCTACAGTGTAGATATACGTCGTTGTCAACGGCAGATGAACAGGCGGTGCGGGTAGTGAACGAGACGAGAGCGGGCCCGTTCGACAGCCAGGACCGATCGGACGATCGGCTCGGCAACCGCCGCACCCCGCCACTGACCCGCGCGGCGGTGTTGGCGGCCGCGCTCGAGATCATCGACAGCGACAGTGTCGAGCAGTTGTCGATGCGACGCCTGGGCAAACGGCTCGGCCGCGACCCGATGGCGCTCTACCGGCACGCCGCCGATAAATCCGCACTCCTCGACGGCATCACAGAATTCGTGCTCGACCAGTTACGGGTCGACCCCGGCGACCCCGACTGGCGCCACCAGTTGCGCGCCGTCGCCCGGGACTTCCGCCGGCTCGCTGTAGCACACCCGCATGTGGTGCCGCTGCTGGTCACCCATCCTCTCGTCACGCCGCTCGGCCGGCGACCGCCGGGCACCCTACGTCCGGTGGAAGGGATACTGGAACTGCTCATCCGGGCCGACTTCAGCGGTAGCGACGCGCTGTTCATCTACCGCGCCCTGTTCGGATTCCTGTACGGCCATGCACTGAACGAGATACAGGCGGTCGTCGACCGGCCGGAGGAAACCACAGATCTACTGCGACTCGGCCTGCACCATCTACCGATCGGCGAGTTCCCGCTGCTCCGTGGACTGGCCGCCCAGCTGGCCGGCTACGACGGCGGCACCGAGCTCGAACGCGGCCTCGACATCCTGATCAACGGCCTCACCGCCACCCTCACCCCGGCCGCACATTTCAGCGGACCCGGCGCGTCACGTCATCGCGCGGCGGGCGCATCCTCCGGCCCGGGCAAAGTGGCATCACCGGAACCGGGCAGCGGCGCGTGATCCGGTCCGGGCAAGGTCGCCGCCAGCCCGGCCAGCAGGATATCCAGACCACGCTCGAGCTCCACGGCGCCGTCATACGCCGCCAGCACCGGCGCCAATGCACGGACCAGCGGAAACTCGCCGATCGGCAACCGATACAAACCCAGCCGCAACAGATCGTCGGTTTCCTCCGGACGCTCCACGATCTCCTGCAGTTCGTTGAGCACATGCCCGTACAGGAACCCGAACAGCGCTCGATAGATATGCAGCGCATCGACCTCGGTGTACCCGACCCGCGTGAGGAGCGCGAGCATATCCTCCAGCGGCCGCACCACCGCCGCCGGCCGCAAACCGAGCGGCGTCGCCAGCGGCCGCGTCACCAGCAGCGGCACCACCCGCGGATGCGCCAGTGCCACTCGCCGGAATTCCCGGGCCACCCGGCGCACCTCGGCGACCCAATCCGGCGCTTCGGCGTCGACGGACAATGCCTCGAACACCACCTCGGCGACACCGTCGAGAACTGCGGCCTTGTTCGGCAGATGCCGGTAGATCACCATCGGATCGCGGCCCACCGCTTCGGCCAGACGCCGCATCGACAACCCGTCGATCCCGTCGCGGTCGACGATCTCGACCGCCGCACCGAGGACCGCCGCCCGAGTGACCGGACTGCCCCGGCGTCCGGCCCCGGGATTCCTGTGGCTGTTCGGCGATCCGGCCATGACAAGGCTCCGTTCCTCGGGACGCGCGGACGAGATCGGGCGTAGACCTACGACGTTGACACACTCCGCTGCGCAAAGTCTACGAGGCTTTCCCGGCCATCGGAATGGCTGCAGAAAGGTGAAATGCGGTGCTGTGGTGCGACCCATGCCACGGAGGCGGCGGGCTCACTGGCGGGTGAAGGCGAGTCCGCCCGCGACAGCGAGCATGGTGGCACCCGTACCGCGATCCAGTAGACGCCGGGTGCGTGCGCCCATATCGAAACTGTTCAGGGTGCCGCCCACTCCCGCATACACCGTCGCGGCGACGAACTCGACAGCGAGGTACACCATGCCCAGCACAACCAGTTGCAAGGGCACCGCCCCTGCCGTGTCGTCGACGAATTGGGGGAGGAGCGCGGCGAACAACAGCAGCGCCTTGGGGTTTGTGAGCGCGACGACGAATTCCTGGCGAGTCAGCTGCCAGCGCGTTCGCCGCAGCGATGACGCATCCGGCTCCGGACCGCCGGAGGCGTCCGATACGCCACTGCGACTCCGGTAGAGCAGCTGCCCGCCGAGGTAGAGCAGATACGCCACGCCACACCATTTCACAGCCGTGAACGCCGGCTCCGAGGTGACCAGCAACTCCCCCGGACCCACCGCTGTTGCCGATACGAGGAGCAAGAAAGCCGACAGCCGGCCGGCCACCGCTACCAGGGCATCCACGGTCCCCTGCTGTACCGCGTTGCGCAGCGACAGCAGCTGGTTCGCGCCCGGAGTGAATGCGATCAGAGCAGCCGCGGCCAGGAACGGCTGCCAATGCGGAGTCGGCATGCCCCATGTATACAGCTGGTTGGCGCCGGGCCGGGGTCCGTCGACGACCCTGGTACCCGATCCGAACCGACGAAGGGCGCTCGACCGGTATTTCGGGTTCGGAATTCCCCCGGTATCAGAGTTGCGAACCGCCGCCGTCGACGACGAGTTCGGCGCCGGTCGTGTAGGTGGCGTCGAACGCGAGGAATACCACCGCCCGGGCGATTTCGGACGGGGTGCCCATCCGCGACATCGGATTGTCCGCGGCCATCTGTGTCTTCATCTGCTCGGCCACCTCCCTCGGCATCGACTTCTCCAGGATCCCGGAGTCGATGGGACCCGGGCTGACCGCGTTGACGCGGACCTTCTGGGGCAACAGTTCCCGCGCCAGTGTGCGAGTCATCGAGCGCAGTGCTGCCTTACCCGCCGCATACGCGCTGAGCATCGGCAGGCCCAGCACGTTCGCGACCGACGTGGTGAGCACGACGCCGCTACCTTCGGCCAGCAGCGGAGCGAGTTTCTGCACCGTGAAGTACGGCCCTTTCGCGTTTATGGCCAGCAGCCGGTCGAACAGCTCCTCGTCCGTCGCCTGGAACGGTGCGAAACCGTTGACACCGGCATTGGCGAACAGGGCGTCGACGGTGCCGAACTCGGTCTCGACCCGATCGGCGAGCGCATCGATAGCAGGTAACGATGCCGCGTCGCTGCGGACCGCGATCGCGTTGTCGCCGAGCTGTTTCCGGGCGGTATCCAGTCTGTCCTGGTCGCGCCCGGTGATCAGCACCCGTGCCCCTTCGTCGACGAGCAGCTGCGCGGTCGCCAGACCGAAACCGCTGCTGCCGCCGGTGATCACAATATTCTTGTCCTCGTACCTGCCCATCGCGGGTATCTCCTGGTTCTGGAATCGGCGGGATGGTTTTCGTGGCCGGCGGAGGAGTCCCGGCCGGGCAATATCAAGTCAACAGTCGCGTGACCTGGGCGTCCAAGACCTGTTCTGCACCTCGTTATGCGGCAGCGGCATAACGAATACAGTGAGTCCATGCCCGACGAAACCCTGATGTCCCCGGCCGCTGATCCCGGCACGGATCTGGACCTGCGATTGGTGCGATACTTCACGGTGGTCGCCGAGCACCTGAACTTCGCCCGGGCAGCAGCGGAGTTGCACATCGCCCAACCCTCCCTGAGCCGTCAGATCCAGCGGCTGGAGGACGTGCTGGGCGTGCGGCTACTCGAGCGCACGACCCAGGGCAGCCGCCTCAGCGCGGCCGGCGCGGCATTCCTGCCACGCGCACAGGAACTGCTGCACATCGCCCATCGAGCGGCGCGCGCGGCCCCCGCCGCCGCCCCCCCCCCCCCGGTCAAAAACGGGGGACGCCGAGACCACGCCCACACCCCCCCCGGGGGGGGTCTGGGCCCGCGCGGGGCGGGCGC
>NZ_JARWOV010000124.1 GCF_029868855.1 Nocardia carnea
CTGCCACTTGCCCCACACCCCCCCCCACACCATCCCCTTTCGATCTGTTTCCCCCACCCCTGCCGGGGTGGGCCGCCCCGCCGTTGGCGGCGGCCGGGGGCTGGGGGCGCGGCGATCGCCGCGCGTCGATCCGGCCGCGGCCCCGATGCGGTGTCGACCCAGCACCGCCGGGTACCGGTTGCGGACATACGGCTGTTCTCGTATGCGAAAAGAACTGCGTTTTCGCATACGAGAACGGTACTCTACCCCTGGGGTCGGCGGCAAGGTTTTGCGAGAAGCCTGGTCGGCTGCGTCAATTCGGATCGATTGCTCGATTCGGTCGCTCTACCTCGCTCGATGGTCCCAGTGTCCGGCCGCCGGTAGGCGAATTCGGCATTTTCTTAGAACGAGAATCTTATTTTCACAGCCGGCGGTACCGACGCCGACGCGCTTGCCCGGGCCGGACCCGGGCAGTGGGCCGACGACTCCGGCGGCGCGAAAGGGGTGAACGGTCATGACCATCCGAGGCGTACGAGGTGAACACCGGTGACCCGCGTCGTTCCGGACGAATTGCGCCGGCGCTACGAATCGGCCGGTTGGTGGACCCGCGACACCATGGGGGATCTGCTGAGCCGCTCGCTGGCGGCCGCGCCCGGCACCGCGTTCCGGGTGTATTCCGATGTCCGTCCGTGGCAGGGCACATTCGGCGACGTGGAATGTCTCGCGCGTCGCCTGGCCGCGGGTCTGCGGGACCGCGGTGTGGGGCCCGGCGATGTAATCGCGTTCCAGTTGCCGAATTGGATGGAGGCCGCGGCGACGTTCTGGGCCGCCTCCTTCCTCGGCGCGGCGGTGGTGCCCGTGGTGCATTTCTACGGTCCGGCCGAACTGGGGCATATCCTGCGGGTTGCCCGACCGAAGGTGTTCGTCACCATGGCGGAGTTCGGCCGCCGGGTCCACGACCCCGAGTTGTCCGCGGATGTGCCGATCGTCGGGGTGGTGGGCCGGGATTTCGAGGCGCTCCTTGCCCCGGACCCGATGCCGGGTGTGCTG
Organism: Nocardia carnea; assembly: GCF_029868855.1. GTDB lineage: Bacteria > Actinomycetota > Actinomycetes > Mycobacteriales > Mycobacteriaceae > Nocardia > Nocardia carnea_A. The sequence continues at coordinate 1,030 of NZ_JARWOV010000124.1, forward strand.
CCCGCGGATCCGGCCGGTCCCGCGCTGATCGCCTTCACCTCCGGTACCACCAGCGCGCCCAAAGGGGTGGTGCACAGCCATCAGACCCTCGGCTGCGAATCGCTCCAGCTCGCCGAACGCAACCGTGACGACCGCGGTGAGCAGCTCACCGCGACCCCGGTCGGTCATTTCATCGGGATGGTGGGTGCGTTGCTGCTACCGGTACTGCACGGCCGTCCGGTACATATGCTCGATGTCTGGGATCCCGGCCGGGCGCTGGCCTTGATGAAGGACCAGGGGCTCGTGGTGGGCGGCGGGCCGCCGTATTTCGTGACGAGCATGGTCGAACACCCCGAGTACACGCCGGAACATCTCGCCCATATGAAGTACGTCGGGCTGGGTGGTTCGGCGGTGCCGGCCGCGGTGACGCGAATGCTCACCGAGCTCGGGGTGGTGGCGTTCCGCGCCTACGGCAGTACCGAACATCCGTCGATCACCGCCTCGGCCCTGGACGCGCCGCCGCGGGAGCGGCTCGACACCGACGGCCGGGCGATGCCCGGGGTGGAGATCCGGATCGCGCCGGACGGGGAGATCCTGAGCCGGGGCCCGGATCTGTGCCTGGGGTACACCGATCCGGAGCTCACCGCGCGGGCCTTCGACGACGAAGGTTGGTACCACACGGGGGATATCGGAGTGCTGGATTCGTCCGGCTGCCTGACCATCACCGATCGCAAGGCCGATGTGATCATTCGCGGCGGGGAGAACGTCGGTGCGCGCGAGGTCGAGGATGTGCTCGATGCGATGCCGCAGGTGGCCGAATCGGTGGTGATCGCTCTGCCCGACAACCGGTTCGGTGAGGTGGTGGGGGCCGTGCTTCGTTTGAACCCGGGTTGTGTGCTCCCGACCCGGGACGAGGTGCGCGTGTTCTTCGAGCGGGCGGGGGTGGCGCGGCAGAAGTTGCCGGCGCGGTTGTTCGAAGCCACGGACTTTCCACGGACCCCGAGCGGCAAGATCCAGAAACATTTGATCCGGAAGGGTATTGCGGCATCCATCCTGCGAGAATAAGATTCTCGAAAAGGGAGATTAGCGTTTTACGCGAGTCGGTCCGGCTCGTGCGCCGCACGACAGCCCGCCGGACCGGCGCCCTCGACTCCGCCTGCTCGCCGAAAGGACAGCGCAGTGCCATCGCACCAGCCGCCGGTTGCCGGAACCGATCCGACGATCTGGGACGAACAGACCGATATCGTTGTTCTGGGCACCGGTGCCGCCGGGCTCACCGCGGCGCTCACCGCCGCGGTCGAAGGCGCCGCGGTGGCACTGTTCGAGAAGGCGCCCACGGTCGGCGGGACCAGCGCGGTATCCGGCGGATTGGCCTGGATACCCGCGCATTCGCGGGCCGAACGTGAACTCACGGTCGCCGACGCACTGGCCTACCTCGGTGCGCAGTCGCTGGATTCGATGGACGACGAACTGGTCGAGGTGTTCGTCCGCACCGGCGCGCGGATGCTCGATTACGTCGAGCAGCACAGTGGCGTGAAATTCGAAGTGGCCGAGGGTTTTCCCGACTACAAACCGGAACTTCCGGGCGGGCGGCCCACCGGTGGCCGGTCGATCGGCCCGGCCGCGTACGACCTGGCCAGGCTCGGTGAGTGGCGGGAGCGCCTCACCACCTTTCCGCTGGACTGGAGCAATGTCGGATTCGACGCCGAAACCCGGGCCCGGCTGCGGGCTGTCCTGGGAGACGCCTCCGCCGATGTCTGCGTCGCCGGCCAGGCACTGGTGGCGGGCCTGCTCGAAGGCGTGCTGGCGGCGGGGGTGACGCCGCGTACCGGTGCGCGCGGGGTGGAACTCATTGCGGACAACGGTGCGATCGCGGGCGCGCGGATCGCGGTCGGCGGACGGGAGATCACGATCCGGGCGCGGCGCGGAGTGGTCTTGGCGACCGGTGGTTTCGAATGGGACGCCGGGCTGGTCAAAGCATTTCTGCGCGGGCCGATGACCGGGCCGGTTTCGCCACCGAACAACACCGGTGACGGGCTGCGGATGGCCATGGCGCACGGTGCCGACCTCGGCAATATGGGTGAAGCCTGGTGGGTTCCGGTGGTGCAGCTGCCGGGCGACACGATCGACGGGCGGCAGCGCAGTCGCAGTGTCCGGCTGGAACGTACCCGTCCGCGCAGCATCATCGTGAACCGGGCCGGGAAACGGTTCGTCAACGAAGCGGCCGAATACAACTCGATGGCGGGCGCCTTCCACTATCTCGATCCACGCGGCGGCTACGTCAACAATCCCGGCTGGATGGTGTTCGACGCCGAACATCTGCGCCGGTACGGATTCCTGGGCGTGGAACCGGGTGGCGCGGCACCGGACTGGTTCTGCGAATCGGGCGATCTCGCCGAACTCGGTGCCAGGACCGGTATCGATCCGGAGGGTCTGCAGCGCACCGTGGCCGGCTGGAACCGTGCGGTGGCCGCGGGTTCCGACCCCGACTTCGGCCGCGGCGCCAGTGAATACGACGGCTACTGGGGCGATCCCGATGCCGCGACCGTCGCGGGTCGCACGTTGGGCCCCGTCGACACCGCCCCGTACTACGCCGTCCCGGTGACGGTCGGTGCCATGGGAACAAAAGGCGGCCCGCGCACGGACCGTGACGCCCGGGTCCGGCATATCGGCGGCGCGGTGATTCCGGGTTTGTACGCGGTGGGCAATGCGATGGCCGGGGTGACCGGCCGGGCCTACGGCGGCGCCGGCGGGACCCTCGGCCCGGGAATGGTTTTCGGCTTCCGGGCCGGATACAACGCGGCCACCGGCGAGTCGGCGAAGTGCTGAACCCGCCGCGCGGCCGGACGGTGCGGGTGCGTGGTGCGGGCGGTAGGCGTGGGCGAGACGGAGAGAGCGGAAGGTAGCAGTGGCGGAATACGAGAGCGTGTGGTGCGATCTGCAGGGGGTCGCGTTCAGCCAGGGATACCTGGATGTGGCGGGAGTGCGGACGCGCTACCTGCACGCCGGTGACCGGAACAAACCGGCGCTGGTGTTCCTGCACGGGTCCGGCGGACATGCCGAGGCCTATATCCGGAACCTTGCGGCCCATGCCCAGTGTTTCTCGACCTGGTCGATCGATATGCTCGGGCACGGCTACACCGACAAGCCCGGGCACCCGCTCGAGGTCGACCATTATGTGCGGCATCTGATCGCATTCCTCGACACCATCGGTGTTCCGCGCGCGCATATCAGCGGCGAATCCCTGGGCGGCTGGGTGGCCGCCCGCGCCGCCTGCGACCACCCCGGCCGGGTGGACCGGCTGGTCCTCAATACCGCCGGGGGTTCCCAGGCCGATCCCGAGGTCATGGCGCGGATCGTGACCCTGTCCATGGCCGCGGCCGCCGATCCCACCTGGGAAACGGTGCAGGCCCGCATCAAATGGCTGATGGCGGACAAAACCAAGGATTACGACGATATCGTCGCCAGCCGGCAGCGGATCTACCGGCAACCCGGATTCGTCGACGCCATGCGCGACATCATGGCGCTCCAGGATCCGCAGATCCGGGCGCGGAACCTGCTGGGCCCCCGGGAGTACGGCGCGATCACCGCGCCGACGCTGGTGGTGTGGACCAGCGACGACCCCACCGCCGATGTCACCGAGGGCAAACGGATCGCGTCCATGATCCCCGGCGCACGGTTCGAAGTGCTGCCGGACTGTGGGCACTGGCCACAGTACGAGGCACCGGCGGCGTTCAACGCCCTCCATCTCGAATTCCTGCTGGGCGGCTGATATGGATACCGGTAACGGCAGCACCCCCGGTGGCTACGACGTTCTCGTCGTCGGCGCCGGCCCGGTCGGGCTGACCATCTCGAACATGCTGGGCCGCTACGGTGTGCGGACACTCCTGGTGGAGGAGCGGCCCGCCCTCATCGACTACCCGCGCGGGGTCGGGATCGACGACGAATCGCTGCGCACGTTGCAATCCACCGGTCTGGTGGAGCAGATCCTGCCGCATACCAACCCGAATCAGATCATGCGTTTCGTCGACGGTGACCGGCGGCTGCTGGCCGAGATCGCGCCCACCGATCAGCAGTTCGGGTGGCCGAAGCGCAGCGGCTTCATCCAGCCGCTGGTCGATGCCGAACTGCTGCGCGGACTGGACCGGTTCGACTGTGTCGAGATCCGCTGGGCCACCGCGATGACCGACTGCCACGACACGGGCGACGCGGTCCGGGTGCGGCTGGAAACGCCCGACGGGCCGGAAACCGTGCATACCCGCTATGTGGTGGGCAGCGACGGTGGACGCAGCGCCACCCGGCACACCATGGGAGTGAGTTTCGAGGGCACCACCTCCTCGACCCGCTGGCTGGTGGTCGATATCGACGGTGATCCGCTCGGCCATCCGAATGTGGAGGTCGGCGCGGATCCGGCACGGCCGAATGTCTCCATCTCGCTGTCACACGGGATCCGCCGCTTCGAATTCCTGCTGCATCCCGGCGAAACCGATGAACTGGCCGAGACTCCGGAATTCCTGGCTCGGCTGCTCGGGCCGTTCGTTCCGCATCCGGAGCGGCTGGATGTGATCCGGCGGCGCGTCTACACACATCACTCCCGCATCGCCGGCGAATTCCGGAAGGGCCGATTGCTGCTGGCCGGGGACGCCGCCCACCTGATGCCGGTCTGGCAGGGGCAGGGATACAACAGCGGAATCCGGGACGCGGCGAACCTGGGCTGGAAGCTCGCGGCCGTGGCGTCGGGGTTGGCCGGGGATACCCTGCTCGACAGCTACGACCAGGAGCGGCGCAAACACGCGCGGGCGATGATCGATCTGTCGACCATGGTCGGACGGGTCATCTCCCCGACGAACCAGCGAGTCGCCGCGATCCGGGATGTGGCGGTGCGCGCGCTGGCCGCGGTACCGCCTTTGAAACGCTATGTCCTGGGGATGCGGTTCAAACCCATGCCGCGCTACGACCGCGGGGCGGTGGTGCACGGCTGGTCGCGGTCGCCGAATTCGGCCGTCGGCACCCTGTTCATCCAGCCGCGGGTGGCGACCCGGACGCAGCCCGATGTGCTGCTCGACGAAACGCTCGGTGCGTGGTTCGCGGTGTTGTGCTGGAACAATCAGCCGCGAAAGGTTCTGGGGGATATCGAATTCGCCCGCTGGAAAGCGCTGGGTGCCCGGTTCGTCGAGGCCCGGCCCCCCACCCAGCTGCACTGGAGCGGCCACGACGACCCCGATGTGCTGGTGGTCGGTGACCACACCGGCGCGCTGAAGAAATGGTTCGACGGACAGCTCGATTCCGTGCTGTTCCTGCGCCCGGACCGGTTCGTGGCCGGCGCCTGCATCGCCCAGCACGCCCCCGAACTCGGTGCGGCACTGCGGGACACGCTCACTCTGACTCCGGGAGGTTCCGATGCCGCTGGCCGTATGCTGCGTCTCGCACAGCCCGCTCCTTGAGCTCCCGGGTCCGGGACGGGATCTGCTGACCGAGATCGGCGGCGCCCTCGATCAGGCCCGCGAGTTCGTGCGGGATTTCGATCCCGAACTGGTCGTGTTGTTCGCCCCGGACCACTACAACGGGTTCTTCTACAAACTCATGCCCCCGTTCTGCCTGGGCACCGCGGCGGCCGGCGTCGGGGACTACGGCACCCACGCCGGTCCGTTGAATGTTCCCGAAGAGCGGGCACTGGCACTGGCCGAGGCGCTGCTCGAGGCCGGAATCGATATCGCCACCTCGGCGGAGATGGCGGTCGATCACGGCACCGTACAACCACTACAGCAGCTGTTCGGAGACGCCACCGCCCGGCCGGTGATCCCGATTTTCCTGAACTCGGTCGCGACCCCGCTCGGGCCGCTGCGCCGGGTGCGCGCACTCGGGACCGCGGTCGGGCAGCATCTCGCGACACTCGGTAAACGGGTGCTGGTACTCGGATCCGGGGGGCTCTCACACGACCCGCCGGTGCCGCAGCGCGCCACCGCGCCGCCGCCGGTGCTGGAGCGGATCGTGCACGGCCGGCCCATGACCACCGAACAGCGGCAGGCCCGGCAGACCGCGGTCATCGCGGCCGCGCGGGAGTTCGCGGCCGGCGACGGGCCGCTGCGACCGCTCAACCCGGACTGGGACCGGGAATTCCTCGAGCTGGTCGACACCGGACGGCTGGCGGCCGTCGACAGCTGGTCCAACAGCGAGATCACGCGTGCCGCGGGTAACTCCGCGCACGAGATCCGGACCTGGGTGGCGGCCTTCGCCGCGCTCGCGGCGCAGGGCACGTACCGGACCACCGTCCGCTACTACCGGCCCTCGCCGGAACTGATCGCCGGTTTCGCCGTCCGCACCGCGTATCCGGCCGACCCCGGGTAGCCGCCCGCAGGTACCCGCATCGACCGCCCGAAGAAAGGTGAGAACATCGTGACCACGGAGGAACCGGATACTGCCGGTGCGCACGACGGCGCCGGCTACGACGAAACCGTCGATGTGCTGGTGGTCGGGTCCGGCGGCGGCGGGATGTCGGCCGCGCTGAAAGCCGACGCCGACGGCCTCGAGGTCCTGATCGTGGAGAAAGGCGCGAAATACGGTGGGTCCACCGCGCTGTCCGGCGGCGGTATCTGGGTGCCGAACGCCCCCGCCCAGCGCCGGGCCGGTTTCGAACTGGACCCGGGCGAAGTCGTCGAATACCTGAAGACCATCACCGGCGGGCTGGTCACCGAACAACGGCTGCGAATGTATGTCGAGAAGGCTCCGGAGATGATGGCCTTCCTCGAAGAGCGCAGCGATTGGCTGCAATTCGTCTGGAAACCCGGGTACGCCGATTACTATCCGGAACTCGCCGGCGGCTCCGGGCAGGGCAGCACCATCAACGTCCCACCGATAGATACCCGTGCGCTCGGCGCCGAGGAAGGCGAGCTGCTCGAACCACTGGCGTTGGCGCCCAAGGGTATCTGGCTGGGCCCCATGGATCTGCGGCTGTTCTACCAGGTGCGGCAGAACTGGCGCGGTAAAGCGGTGCTGCTGAAACTGATCTGGCGGATGGTGCGCGCCCGGGTCTTCGGCGATCGGATCGTCACCATCGGGCAGTCGCTGGTCGCGCGGCTGCGGCTCGCGCTGAAGGAGCGCGATATCCGGCTCTGGCTCAACGCACCGATGCAATCGCTGCTCACCGACCCGGACGGCCGGGTGACAGGTGCGGTGGTCGAACGGGACGGGGACCAGATCCGGATCGGGGCCCGCCGCGGGGTGATCCTCGCGACCGGCGGTTTCGAACGCGATATGGACCGGCGCCGCGCGGAACTGCCGGAGGTCGACACCGACTGGAGCTTCGGTAACCCGCTGAACGTCGGCGACGGTATCCGTGCCGGGGAAAAAGTCGGCGCCGCCACCGAGCTGATGGACGAATCCTGGTGGTTCCCGGCTGTGCAGTGGCCGGACGGCCGGATGCAGTTCATGCTCAACGAACGCATGATGCCCGCCCAGTTCATCGTCAACGGTGCGGGGGAGCGCTTCATCAACGAAGCCGCGCCCTATATGGACTTCGGGCACGCCATGATCGAAGGCCAGCGGACCGGTACCACCCACATCCCGTGCTGGCTGATCACCGATAAGAGGTCCTGGCATCGGTATGTGATCTGCGGGCATCTGCCGATTCCCAAGGTGCCGTTCGCGCCGGTCCCGACCGGTGGCAAGGTCCCGCGGGCCTGGCTGGAATCGGGAGTGGTGGTCGAAGCGGGATCCTGGGACGAACTCGCGCGGAAGATCGACGTGCCCGCCGGCAAGCTGAAAGCCACGGCGGAGCGGTTCGGTGAACTGGCCCGTCAGGGTCACGACGACGATTTCGGGCGCGGCGACAGCGTCTACGACAACTACTACGGCGACCCCACCCTGCCGAACCCGAACCTGTACCCGATCGGGAAACCGCCCTACTACGCCTTCCGGATCGTGCTCGGCGACCTCGGCACCTCGGGCGGGCTGCGCACCGACGAATACGCCCGCGTACTGCGCGCCGACGACACGGTGATCGAGGGTCTGTACGCGACCGGGAACGCCTCGGCGGCGGTGATGGGCCGCAGCTACGCCGGTGCGGGGGCCACCATCGGACCGGCGATGACCTTCGGATACGTCGCGGCGCAGCATTGTGCGCGGGGACGGTCATCCGGAAACAGCGGTGCCGCAGGGGAAAAGGGCACGGACTCGGCCGCGAACGGCGCGGCACCGGGCAAGGCGGGCACGGCGGGGGACGAATCAGCGACGAACGAATCCATCGGAGGTAATCGATGAAAATATCCCTCTTCTACGAGTTCGCGTTGCCGCGGCCGTGGACCGACGACGACGAATTCCAGATGTTCCAGGACGGTCTGGACGAAGTAGAAGCGGCGGATAGAGCCGGTTTCTCCACGGTCTGGCTCACCGAGCACCACTTCCTGGAGGAGTACTGCCACGCCACCGCGCCCGAGATGTTCCTCGCCGCGGCCAGCCAGCGCACGAAGAACATCCGGCTGGGTTTCGGTGTCATGCATCTGCCGCCGGGGATCAACCATCCCGCCCGCGCCGCGGAACGCGTGGCCACCCTGGACCATCTGTCCGGCGGCCGGGTGGAATTCGGTACCGGGGAATCGTCGTCGGTGGCCGAGCTCGGCGGGTTCGATATCGACCCGGCGGACAAGCGTGCCCAATGGGAGGAAGCCCTCGAGGTCACCGTCCGGGCAATGACCGAGACCCCGTTCAGCGGATTCAAAGGTGAGCACATCTCCATGCCGCCCCGCAATGTCATTCCGAAACCGCGCCAGACCCCGCACCCGCCGCTGTGGGTGGCCTGTACCCGGCCGTCGTCGGTGCAGATGGCGGCCCAGAAAGGTATCGGCGCACTGAGCTTCGCCTACACCGGCCCGGAGGCACTCGGTGAACGCGTACGCGGCTACTACGCGGAATTCGAGAACGCCGCCGCCCCCTCGGTACCGCAGATGAATCCGAACATCCTGGCCATCGGCGGAGACCTGTCGATGATGGTCGCCGAAACCGACGAGGAGGCCGTGAAACGACTGGGCCTCGGCGGTGGGTTCTTCTCGTTCGGGATCATGCACTACTACATGACCGGGATGCACACCCCCGGCCGCACCGGCGTGTGGGATGCCTACCTGGACGCGGTGAAGGAGGACGAAACCCTCGCCTACGGTCCCGGCCGCGGCGCCATCGGCGGCCCGGATACGGTCCGCGAATTCCTGCGTGGCTACGAGGAGAGCGGGGTCGACGAGATCATCCTGCTGCTGAACCCGCGCAGCCATGAAGGAACGATGGAATCCATCGAGATCATGGGCAAGGAGATCCTGCCGGAATTCATCGAACGCGACGAGGTGGCCCGGGCCGAGAAGGCCAAGCGGCTGGCGCCGGTTCTGGAGAAGGCCGAAGCGCGCCGGCGGCCCTGGGCGGTGCCGGAATTCGACGAGAACTATTCGATCGGCGGTCTGCCCACCGGCCGCGGCGGCAAGTTCACCGCCAGCGAGATCCCCGAGGCCATGGCCGAGATCAACGAAGGCCGGGTGAAGGCCGCGCAGGCGTTGAAGGAACAGCAGCAGGGCTGATCGGCAGCAGCGGAAGAGGAGAGCGCGGTGCCCGAGGTGGACTCGATCGCCCGGCGGTGGCGTTACGACGGTAAACGGGTGGTGGTGACCGGTTGTGCCTCCGGTATCGGTGCCTGCCTGGTGACGCAGTTGCGGGATCTGGGCGCCGAGATCGTCGGCCTGGACCGGCTGCGTCCGGGCACCGAACTCGACGAGTTCCACGAGATGGATCAGGCCGATCCGGCGTCCATCGACCGAGCCGTACGCACGATCGGGACCGACGTGGACGTCCTGTTCAACATCGCCGGAGTGTCCTCGGGTATCGGCGACCCGCTGCGCGTCGCCACCATCAACTTCCTCGGGATGCGGCATTTCACCGAAGCCCTCGTCCCGCATATGGAACCGGGTTCGGCGGTGGTCAGCGTGTCCTCGCTGGCCGCTTCCGGATATCTGGAAAACCGCTGGGCGGTCAAGGGGTTCCTGGACACCACTTCGATGGAAGAGGGAATCGACTGGTGCACCGCGCATCCCGAAGCCATCGCGGACGGGGGCTACCGGCTGTCCAAAGAGGCGATCATCCTCTACACCGTGCGCAAATCGGTGGAACTCGCGCGGCGCGGTATCCGGATGAACTGCACCGGCCCCGGCGTCACCGAGACCCCCATCCTGGACCAGCTGCGCTCGGCATACGGCCAGGACTATCTCGACGGGATCCCCAAACCGCTGGGCCGGTCGGCCGATCCCGTCGAACAGGCGTCCGCACTGCTGTTCCTGGGCAGCCGGGCCGCCGGATACATCACCGGTCAAGTGCTGTGGGTCGACGGCGGCAACCTCGCCGCACGCCTGGCCGGCGAACTGGCCGGGCCGCCCCCGGAGGGCACTGATGCGGGTTCGCCCGAATCCGCCGGGACGGTCCCGGGCGACCGGTAACAGGCAGCTGGAAGGAAATAGCAACGTGGCAACTCTGACCGATTTCTACAAACTCGGTGACACCGTGCGCAACTGGGGCCGGTGGGGCGCCGACGACGAACTCGGCACGCTGAACTTCATCACCCCGCAGAAGGTCGCCGCCGCGGCCGGACTGGTCCGGCACGGAAAGGTGTTCCCGCTCGGCATCGACTTCAGCTCCAACGGGCCGCAGGGCGCATTCAAGTTCCGGGCCAATCCCACCCACGTGATGACCGTCGACGGCGGCGATGCCGAAACTCTGACCCGGTACGGCCCGAAATGGCTGCAGAATTCGGTGGCCGGCGAACTCGCCGGATTCTTCGCCGACAACCCGTTCCGGTTCAACGACGATATGCTCATCATGCCGTTACAGGCCGCGACCCAGTGGGACGCCTTCTCCCACGTCTATTACGGGGACAAGCTCTACAACGGTTTTCCGGCCGATTCGGTGACCAGTATGGGCGCCTTCCACTGCGGTATCGAAAAGGTCGACTGCAAGGGAATCACCAGCCGCGGCGTTCTGCTGGATCTGGTGAAATACAGGGGCGCGGAAACATTCCTGGAAGTCGGGCAGCCCATCACCGGCGACGAACTCGACGAATGCGCGAAACGCCAGGGCGTGACCATCGAATCCGGCGATATCGTGCTGGTCCGCACCGGCTGGTGGAACCGTTTCCTCGAGGCCGGTGACGGAGCCGAACCCTATTCGGGCCTGGACTGGACCTGCGCGAAATGGTTGCACGAGCACGAGATCGCGGCCGTGGCCGCCGATAATCTCATGGTCGAGAATCCCGTGTCGGGGGTCGAGGGCACCTTCCTGCCGATGCATATGCTGTGCCTTCGCGATATGGGCCTGATGCTCGGCGAATACTGGGATTTCACCGCTCTCGCCGCCGATTGCGCAGCCGACGGCGTCTACGAATTCCAGCTCATCGCCCCGCCGCTGCGCGTTGTGGGCGCGGTGGGTTCACCGATCAACCCGATCGCCATCAAATAGGAGACCGGATATGACCGCGGGAAGCACAATGACGGATCGGAAAGCACCGGAGACGGAGCGGCAGCCGCTCGTCGTCGGACTCGGCGGCACACTACGCGCCGATTCGTCGACCGAGCGGGCGTTGCGGCACTGCTTGTACGCCGTCGAGCGGCGCGGTGGCCGGACCGCGTTGTTCAGCGGTGAACAGATCAATCTGCCCATGTACAACCCCCAGGATCCGGTGCGGACCCCCGAGGCGGTCGCCCTGGTAGAGGCGCTGCGGGCGGCCGATGCGGTGATCGTGGGGTCGCCCGGCTACCACGGTGCGATTTCCGGTCTGGTGAAGAACGCGCTCGACTACGTCGAGGATATGCGCACCGATCCCACGGTCTACCTGGACAACAAACCCTGGGGCTGTATCACCTGCGCCTACGGCTGGCAGGCCGCCGTCGGAACGCTGGGCCAGCTGCGCGGGATCGGGCACGCGCTGCGCGCGTGGCCCACGCCGATCGGGGTCGCGATCAATTCGGCCGACAAGATCTGGGACGACGCCGGCGTACTGATCGACACCGGCGTACAGGGGCAGCTCGAACTGCTCGCCGTGCAGGTGCTCACCAGCGCGAAACCGATAGGCACGATATGAGTGAGTCGAACCGCCCGGGGACTGCCGGATATGAGCATCGGACGATCGAGGTCGACGGTCTGCACACCCATTTCCTGGAAGCCGGCGCGGGCGACCCGGTGGTGCTGCTGCACGGGGGCGAATTCGGGGCCGGCGCCGAAATAGGATGGGAGCACACCATTCTCGCCCTTGCACAGCGTTACCGCGTACTCGCCCCCGATATGCTCGGATACGGCGATTCCGCGAAGGTGGTCGATTTCACCGACGGCCGCGGAATGCGGATTCGGCATATCGCCCGTTTCTGCGCGGTACTCGGTATCGAATCCGCTTTTTTCGTGGGCAATTCGATGGGGGCGGTGAATCTGCTCGCCGATACCACCGCCGCGAATCCGCGGCTGCCGGTGCGCGCCATGGTGACGATCTGCGGTGGTGGACAGATCCAGGCGAACGAGCATATGCGCGCCCTCTACGATTTCGACGCCACTCTGCCCGCCATGCGCGCGATCGTCACCGCCCTGTTCGCTTCGCCCGCGTACCCGGCCGACGAGGACTACGTCCGGCGCCGGTTCGACTCCGCGACCGCGCCCGGTGCGTGGGAGGCGATCGCGGCCGCCCGCTTCCGGCGCCCCCGCGCCGAGACGCCACCCGCTCCGGGCGACCGGCCGTTCGAACGGATCCGGGTACCGACCCTGGTGGTCGAGGGTGGCGCCGACAAGCTCCTGCCCCGCGGCTGGGCCGCCGAGGTCGCCGCCCGGATCCCCGAGGCCGAATCAGCGGTGATTCCCGACGCCGGACACTGCCCGCAACTCGAACGCCCGGATGCGGTTAACCCGCTGCTCCTCGATTTCCTCGGCCGGCAGACACGAGCCGGAACGGCAGCGGAATACGCGCACAGCGGTTGAGCCGGTGCCCGGAAACAAGCAGTGGTTCGTGACGAAAGGAAATGCAGCGTATGGGTAACGAGTTGGCGGGCAGAGTCGCGGTGGTCACCGGCGGCGCGTCCGGACTGGGCAGCGCCATGGTCGAGCGGTTCGTTGCCGAAGGTGCCCGGGTGGTCGTCGGTGATATCGACGCCGAGAAAGGCCGGGCTCTGGCCCTTCGCTGCGGTGCCGCTGCTCAGTTCCGCGTCACCGATGCCGGTGACCCCGGTCGGCTCGCCGAGCTCGTCGACCTCGCCGTCGAGCAGTTCGGCGGGCTGCACATCATGTGCAACAACGCCGGTATCTCCGGGAAGATGCACAAGAGCATCCTGGACGACGATTTCGCCGATTTCCAGCGCGTGATGTCGGTGAACGTGCTCGGCGTCATGGCCGGTACCCGGCTGGCCGCCCGGCATATGGCGGACAACGGCGGCGGATCGATCATCAACCTGTCCTCGGTGGGCGGCGTGCAGGCCGGTGGTGGTGTGATGACCTACCGCGCCTCCAAAGCCGCGGTCATCCATTTCACGAAATCCGCGGCCATCGAACTCGCCCAGTACGACGTGCGGGTGAACTGTATCGCCCCCGGCAATATCCCCACCGATCTGCTCGCCAAGGCATCCAGCACCATGTCGCCGGAAAAGGCCGAGCGGATGACCCGGACCATGCGCGACATGATGAACCGCGACCGCCCGCTGCCGCGCGAGGGCACCCCCGAGGATGTCGCCGAGGCCGCGGTCTACTTCGCCGGTGATCGGTCCCGCTACCTGACCGGCACCGTTCTGGCCGTGGACGGCGGCACCACCGCCGGCAAACCCGTGCTACGTCGCGGTTCCGAGCCGGCCAACGGTTCCGCCGCCGCGAAATCATGAGCGCTTCCAGCCCCGACCACCTGCACCCGAGAAAGAGGACGTCATGAAAGTGACTGTCGAACAAGGGAAATGCATTGCCGCCGGGCACTGCGTGATGGCGGCCGACGCGGTATTCGATCAGCGCGAAGAGGACGGCATCGTCGTCCTGCTGGACGAGAACCCCCCGGACGATCTCGCCGACGAGGTGCGCGAAGCCGCCGCCGTCTGCCCCGCCATGGCCATTCACGTCAACGAGGAGTGACAGTGACGAATACGCATACCGCGCCGGAAACCGCGGACATCCTGGACTACCCGTTGGAGCGGGATACCGCCTGCCCGTTCGCGCCGCCGCCGGAAGTGCTCGGCCTGGTGACCGAACGGCCGCTGAGTCGCGTCCGGATCTGGGACGGCAGCACCCCGTGGCTGGTCACCGGCTACGCCGAACTCAAAGCGCTGATGTCGGATCCGCGGATCAGCACCGACGATCACCAGCCCGGTTTCCCGCACTGGAACGAGGGCATGCTCGAACTGGTGAACCACCGGGCGCGGTCGGTGTTCAACACCGACGGCGAAGAACACAGCCGGTTCCGCCGGATGATGACCAAACCGTTCACGGTGAAACGGGTCGACGCACTGCGCCCGGCGATCCAGGAGATCACCGACGACCATATCGACGCCATCCTGGCCGGTCCGCAGCCGGCGGATCTCGTCGAAGCGCTGGCGCTGCCGGTGCCGTCGCTGGTGATCAGCGAAATGCTCGGGGTCCCCTACGAAGACCACGAGTTCTTCCAGGAGCACGCCACCACCGGGGTGTCCCGTTTCGCCACCAAAGAGGAATCGGCGAAGGGGCGTGCCGGGCTGGCCCGGTACCTGATCGACCTGATCAAATCCAAAATGGAGAATCCGGCCGAGGATATGGTCACCGAACTCGCCGAACGGGTCACCGCCGGTGAGATCTCCATGAAGGAAGCCGCGCAGATCGGCACCGGTGTGCTCATCGCCGGCCACGAGACCAGCGCGAATATGATCGCGCTCGGCACACTCGCGCTGCTCGAGCATCCCGGCCAGCTCGCGCTGCTGCGCGATACCGACGACCCGAAGGTGGTCGCGAACGCGGTCGAGGAACTGCTGCGGTACCTGAGCATCATCCAGAACGGGCAGCGCCGGGTCGCGGTGGAGGATATCGAGATCGGCGGGCATACGATCAAGGCCGGCGAGGGGGTCATCATCGACCTCGCACCGGCCAACTGGGATCCGAACCAGTTCCCCGAACCGGACAAACTGGATCTCACCCGATCCGCTCGCCTGCATGTCGGGTTCGGTTTCGGCCCGCATCAATGCGTGGGCCAGCAACTGGCCCGGGTCGAATTGCAGATCGTCTTCAAAACCCTGCTGCGGCGAATGCCCGGTCTGCGGCTCGCCATTCCGTTCGACGAGGTCGAATTCAAACACGACAAGCTGGCATTCGGCGTCTATCGCCTGCCGGTGACGTGGTGATCCCGAACAACTGCGCCGAAAGGAGACTCAGCTGTGACGACCACCGCGCCCACTGATGTCTACTACGACCCCTACGATGTCGAGCTCAACGCCGACCCGTATCCCATGTTCAAGCGGCTCCGCGAGGAAAAACCGCTGTACTACAACGAAACCCACGATTTCTACGCGTTGAGCCGGTTCGCCGACGTGAATGCCGCGCTGATCGACAAGGACACCTTCAGCTCGGCGCGCGGGGCGATCATCGAACTGATCAAGGCGAGTATCGAAATACCGCCGGGCGTACTCATTTTCGAGGATCCGCCGATCCATACCATGCATCGAAAACTGCTCGCACGCATGTTCACCCCACGTAAGGTATCCGCGCTCGAAGCCAAGATCCGCGAATTCTGCTGCCAGAGCCTCGACCCGCTGATCGGTAGCGGAAGAATTGATTTCATCGCCGACCTGGGTGCCCGGATGCCGATGCGGACCATCGGCATGCTGCTCGGCATCCCGGAGGAGGATCAGGAAGCGATCCGCGATTTCGCCAACGAGCAGATGCGGACCGAAGAGGGTAAACCGATGAAGGCCGCCGAAGACGGGATGGTCGGCGGCGAACTCTTCGAGAAGTATGTCGACTGGCGCACCGAACACCCGTCCGACGACATCATCTCCGAACTCCTCAACGTCGAGTTCGAAGACGAAACCGGCACCCTGCGCCACCTCACCCGCGACGAAATCCTCACCTATATCAATGTCGTCTCCGGCGCGGGTAACGAAACCACCACCCGGCTGATCGGCTGGGCCGGAAAAGTCCTCGCCGAACACCCGGACCAGCGCCGCGAACTGGTCCGGAACCCATCCCTGATCCCGGCCGCCGTCGAAGAACTGCTCCGCTTCGAACCACCGGCCCCGCATGTGGCCCGCTACGTCACCCGCGATATCGAGTACCACGGGCAAACGGTGCCCGAAGGCAGCGCCATTATGCTGCTGATCGGTGCCGCCAATCGCGACCATCGCCAATTCGCCCCCGACGGTGACGTTTTCGACATCCACCGCGAAAGCAAACCGCACCTCGCTTTCAGCGTCGGCACCCATTTCTGCATGGGCTCGGCCCTGGCAAGGTTGGAGGGTCGCGTCGCCCTGGAGGAGATCCTGAAACGTTTCCCCGAATGGGAGGTCGACCTGTCGCAGGCGAAACTCTCGCCCACCTCGACGGTGCGCGGCTGGGAAAGCATGCCGGCATCCTTCTGAGCGGTACCGCTCAGCCGGGGGGCGTACCGTCGGTGACGTGCGAGCACGCGGAATCAATTACGACACCGGGTTTCTTCCCGGAGAAGACCTCTCGCGGAAGGTTTTCACCGAGGAAGCGGCCCGACGGGATATGGCGGTGATATCCGGCGAGCTGCATTGCGATGCCGTTCGTGTCTCCGGCCGCGACCCCGAACGCCTGAGCATCGCGGCCGGCTGTGCGGCGGCCGCCGGTCTCGAAGTGTGGTTCGCTCCGTTTCCCGTCGATATGCCCGCCGGCCTGCTGCTGCCCTTCTTCGCCGACTGTGCCCGGCGGGCCGAAGCCGTCCGTCTGGCCGGTGCCGAGGTCGTATTCGTCGCGGGTTGCGAGATGAGTGCGTTCTGCGGCGGGTTCATCCCGGGCCACACCTACGGCGATCGGCTGCAGGCCATGGCCGAGGCCGATATGGACTGGTGGATGGGCCTCGGCCCGATGCAGGATCGTCTCAACGATTTCCTCGGCCAGGTCGCCGAGACGGTGCGCTCCCACTTCGGCGGGCGCATCACCTATGCCTCGGCCCCGTGGGAATTCGTCGACTGGGGTCCGTTCGACCTCGTCGGTATCGACGCCTACCGTGCGGCCCACAACGCCGGTACTTTCCGGACCGAACTGCGAGCACACCTCGCACACGGCAAACCGGTCGCGGTGACCGAGTACGGGACCTGCGCCTACCGGGGCGCGGGCGAGCGCGGCGGTTCGGCCTGGCACGTGCCGCACGATGCGGTGGCGGACGAAGCCGAACAGGTCGGCTACCTCACCGAACTGCTGGACATCTTCGAAGAGGAAGGTGTGGACACCGCACTCTGGTTCACCTTCGCCGGCTACAGCAGGCCCGGAGAAGCCGATCTGGGTTCCTACGGCGTGGTCCGCATGCTCGACGAGACTCGCTGGGAACCGAAGAAGGTGTTTCACACGATGGCAGCCAGGCACTACCGCGGCTGAAGGCCGGGGACTCGCCACCAGTTCTACGCTGGGCTGATGTTCTTCATCTTCGGTTTCGGAACCAAGCGGCAGAATCTCGGCTTCGGGCAGACCCGGACCTGCCCGCGCTGCCACAACACCACTCAGTGGCAACGGGTGCGGGAGTTCAAGCAGTTCACGCTGTTCTTCGTACCGGTCGCCCGCTGGAAGCGCCGGCAGGTGGAGATCTGTGGCATCTGCGGCGCTGCGATCGAAGCCTGACGGGGGCCGCCGGCCCGCCGATCCGCGCCGGGTCAGAGCGCCGCGACGTGCTGCTCCAGTACGGCGCGAATGGTGGCACGATCGACCGATCCGTGTGGGGTGACGGCGTCCAGGGAGAGGCCGGAGATCAGTGCGGCCAGGTGCACGGCGTGGTGTTCGGGGGCAGAGATGCCGGTGGCGGCCAGGGCGTCGACGAGGACGTGGCGTAGGTCCGCCGCCATCTGCCGGACGACAGGTTCGAACGCGGGGTTGATGCGTGCGGCGGCGATGATTTCCATGAGGATGACCGCTTCGCGGTGCCGCTCGTCGTCCAGGGGGACCAATTCTTCGAGCACTCGCAGCAGGTGACGTTTCGCCGCGGGCCGGTCTCCGGCCGCTGCGGCGGGGTGGCGGGTGAGGCGCCGGCCCATCCGGTCGCCGACTTCGGTGGCCACGGCGACGACCAGGGCTTCGTGGTCGGTGAAATAGTGGCGCACCGAGCCGATGTTCAGCCGGGCCTCGGCGGCGACCTTGCGGAAAGTCGCGGCGGACGGACCGCCCGCGACGATGAGGTTCAGGGCGGCATCGACGATATGGCGGCGTCGCGCGTCGGCATCTACCCGGATAGGCACGGGACACAGTCTAGAAAACCGCTTTCGGGTTACATCACACGTGTGATACAAAATCGGCGCACCACATCCGACCGCCGAGGAGAACCCACCATGGACCACGCCGAAGCCATCGCCGCCAACCGGGCGAACTGGGACGAACGGGCCGATGTGCACCGGCGGTCCGACATGTACGACGTCGACGCCTTCTCGGCCGACCCGGAAGCGGTCTCGTCGGTAGTGCGCAACGACCTCTCGGTGCTCGGCCCGTATCTGCCGGAAACCGGAGTCCAGGGCAAATCCCTGCTGCACCTGCAATGCCATATCGGCACGGACACGGTGTCGTGGGCCCGCCTCGGCGCGGCCGATGTCCACGGTCTCGACTTCTCGCCGAATTCGCTGCGGCATGCCGACCGGATCGCCCGGGCGGACGGCCGCGACATCACCTGGGTCGAGGGGGACGCGCGGTTCGCGTCCACGCTGATCGACCGGCAGTTCGACCTCATCGTCACCAGCGCCGGAACCATCGTATGGCTGCCCGGCCTCACCGAATGGGCTCGCTCTATCCACGACCTGCTCGCGCCCGGCGCGGTGTTCATGATCCGCGACGACCACCCGATTCTCGGCGCGATGGATTTCGAGCCGTGGGAGATCACCGACGACTATCTCGGCGGAACCGGCCCCCGGATCTACACCGATTCTGGCAGCTACACCGAGAACTCGGCCGGGCAGATCACCTCGGCCACGGTGTACGAGTGGCGCCACGACCTCGGCGAGATCGTCGGTTCGCTGCTGGCCGCCGGATTGCGGATCGAGGCGGTTCACGAACTGCCGTACATGGATTGGCGCGCCTTCCCCGATCTCGTCGGCTGTCCGGAGGGATGGAGACTTCCGGACACGGCGCCGCGGATCCCGTTGAATTTCGCCGTCGTCGCCCGGAAGGTGTAGCGATGTCACGGGAAAACAGAGATGACCGTCTCGGGCTGGTCCGTTCGGTGGACTAATCCAAGAACATATCCGGGATCGGGTTGGCGCCACCGCCGTATTCCGACAGGTCGGCGCGGCCTGATTCGATGAGCGCCGTGGCGTCGATATAGGTGTTGCCGGTGTTGTACTTGGCTTCGCGGGAGAGGATTTCGGCGGCGGCATCGCCCATGATCCGAGGGCTGCGGGAGGACTCCAGCAGGTTCGTGCCGTCGGGGAGGTTCGCGACCGCGGAGGTCGCGATATAGGTCTGCGGCCACAGGCAGTTCGCGGCGATTCCGGCGTCGGCGTATTCCGCAGCCCAGCCGAGCGTCAGCAGCGTCATCCCGTATTTCGAGAGCGTGTAGGAGGGGTGGGCGCCCAGCCAGCGCGGACTGGTGTTCAGCGGCGGCGCGATGGTGAGGATATGTGGATTCGGTGCCTGCCGCAGATGCGGTAGGCAGGCCCGCGTCAGCAGGAAGGTGCCACGCAGGTTGACCTGCTGCATCAGATCGAATTTCTTCGCCGACAGTTTCTCGGTGGGGTCGGTGGCGATGGCGCTGGCGTTGTTCACGCAGTAGTCGATGCCGCCGAAGCGCTCGAGTGCGGTGTCCACGATCCGCGCCACATCGGCTTCCTCCCGCACATCACCCACGACGGCCGCCGCCTTACCGCCGGCCGCTTCGATTTCCGCGACCGCGGTGTGCACGGTGCCCGGCAGCTTCGGATGGGGTTGGGTGGTCTTGGCCAGAAGCACGACGTTCGCGCCACGGCGGGCCGCGGACAGGGCGATGGCCAGTCCGATTCCGCGGCTGGCGCCGGAGACCACCAGGGTCCGATCGGTGAGGTTCTGCTGCTCGGTCGACATGTCACTCCTGGTCGATTACGCGTTCCCGCGAAGCGGTATTGGCATTCTCATTTTCTGCAAGTATCGTATTCAACGATGAACGATGCAGTCCATACCTCCTCGGGTATCCCGCTCGAACCGGTCTACGGGCCGGCCGACCGGCGTACCGAACCACCCGCGCCCGGCGCGTTTCCGTTCACCCGGGGCAACTACGCCACCGGTTACCGGGGACGGCTGTGGACCTTCCGGCAGTATTCGGGATTCGGCACCGCCGAAGAGTCCAACCGGCGCTATCGCTATCTACTCGACCAGGGCGGTACCGGTCTGTCGGTCGCGCTGGATCTGCCCACTCAATGCGGGTACGACTCCGACGATCCCGAAGTGGGGGAGGAGGTCGGGCGGGTCGGTGTCGCGGTGGACACCCTCGCCGATGCCGAGATCCTGTTCGACGGCATCCCGCTGGACAAGATCAGTACCAGCTTCACCATCAACGGCACGGCCGCGATTCTGCTCGCCTTCTATGTGGCGGCGGCGGAGAAGAAGGGCGTGCCCCGGGAGAAGCTCACCGGCACCATCCAGAACGACATCCTCAAGGAATACGCCTCCCGTGGCACCTGGATCTGGCCGCCGCAACCCTCGCTGCGATTGATCGCCGACACCATCGAGTTCTGCGCCGCGGAGGTGCCGCGGTTCAATGCGATCTCGGTGGCGGGCGCGCATTTCCGCGACGCCGGTGCGACCGCCGTCCAGGAGATGGCCTTCACCCTCGCCGACGGCGTCACCTACTGCGATACCGTCGTCGAACGCGGCCGGATGAGTATCGAGAAGTTCGCCCCGCAGATCTCGTTCTTCTTCTACACCCACGGCGATTTCTTCGAAGAGATCGCCAAGTATCGCGCCGGTCGCCGCCGCTGGGCGACCATCGTCCGCGAACGCTACGGCGCTACATCGGACAAGGCGTCGATGTTCCGCTTCGGCTGCGTGGCCGGCGGCGCCTCCCTCTACGCCCCGCAGGCGCAGAACAATCTCGTGCGTATCGCCTACGAGGCGATGGCCGCGGTACTGGGTGGGGTGCAGTCGATGTTCACCGCGGCCTGGGACGAACCGTTCGCGCTGCCCAGCGAGGAATCCGCGACCATGGCCTTGCGTACCCAGCAGATCCTGGCCTACGAAACCGGAGTGACCCGGGTGGCGGACCCACTCGGCGGCTCGTATTTCGTCGAGGCGCTCACGGACAAGACCGAAGAGGCCATCAAGGAGATCATGACCGACCTGGACAACCGGGGCGGGATGGTCCGGGCGATCGAAGACGGATATCTGCAGGGCCTGATCGCCGACGAAGCCTACAAACTGCACCAGGAGATCGAATCCGGCGCCAAACCGATCGTGGGTGTGAACAAGTTCGTCTCCGACGAACCCGCACCGGAGATCTCCACCTACGAATTGGACGCCGAAGGCCGGGAAACCCAGCTGAAACGGCTGGCCAAGGTGAAGGCCGAACGGGATTCCGCCGCCGTACGCGACACCCTGGCCGCGCTGTCGCGGGCCGCGGAAGGAGACGACAACCTCATGCATCGTCTGATCGACTGTGCCAATGCCTACTGCACGGTGGGCGAGATGACCGCCGCGCTCAAATCGGTGTGGGGCGAATTCCAGCAGCCGGTGGTGTTCTGATGACCGCGCGGGTACTGGTCGCGAAACCCGGCCTGGACGGCCACGATCGCGGCGCCAAGATCGTCGCCCGGACGCTGCGCGACGCCGGATTCGAGGTGGTCTACACCGGGATCCGGCAGCGGATCGAAGATATCGTCTCGATCGCGGTACAGGAAGATGTGGCTGTGGTGGGGCTGAGTATCCTGTCCGGCGCCCATGTGGCCCTGACGAAACGGGTGGTCGACGCCCTGCGCGCGGCCGACGCCGGCGATATCGCGGTGGTGGTCGGGGGCACCATCCCGCAGGGCGATATCGACAAGTTGCGGGCCGTGGGCGCCGCCGCTGTCTTCCCGACCGGTACCGCGCTCGAGGTCCTGGTCACCGAGATGCGGGCGCTCACCGGGACCACCGCCCCGTCCTGATCTCCCGGACGCCGGGCGTCCGGGTTCGGAGCCGCCGCCGTGACGGTGGGCGGCGGCTCCCCTTAGTCCAATTGTGAGAGTGGAGGATTGGCGTGCGTATCGGTGTGATGATCGGACCCGAGCGCGGCGATACCGCGCGTAAGGCCGCCCGGATGGTCGACGACGTCAAATGGGCCGAATCGGCCGGTATGGACACCGCGTGGATTCCGCAGATCCCCACGGATTTCGACGCGCTGGTGACGGTCGCGTTGCTCGGCGCGGCAACCGAGCGGATCGAACTCGGCACGGCCGTGGTGCCGTTACAGGCGCAGCATCCCATCGCCCTGGCCCGGCAGGCGCTGTCCGCGCATGCCGTGGCCGGCGGCCGGCTGGCGCTCGGTGTGGGGCCCTCGCACCACTGGATCGTGCAGGACATGCTCGGACTTCCCTACGAGAAACCGGCCGCGTACTCCCGCGACTATCTCGAGGTGCTGAACCCCGCGTTGACCGGGCCGGGGACGGTGGCGGTTTCGAACGGCAGCTTCACCGTGAACAACCAGTTGGATCTCGGTCCCGTGGCCCCACTACCGGTGCTGATCGCGGCACTCGGCCCGGTGATGCTGCGGATCGCGGGCGAACACACCGACGGCACCATTCTCTGGATGGCCGACGAACGCGCCATCGCCGACCATGTCGTTCCGCGGATCACCAAAGCCGCCGCCGATGCCGGTCGCCCCGCGCCCCGCATCGTCGCCGGCCTGCCCATCTGCCTGTGCGCTTCCGGTGAGATCGACACCGCCCGCGAACGCGCCAACCGCATCCTCGGCGAGGCCGAGGTTTCCCCGAACTATCAGCGGCTCCTGGAAAAGGGCGAAGCCAAGGATATCGGCGATATCTGCATCGCCGGTGACGAGGAAGCCATCGCAGCGGGCCTGCGCCGTTACGCGGAGGCCGGCGCCACCGATCTGTCGGTGCGGCTGCTGCCCATCGGCGACAACCGTGACGAACTGATCGCCTCCAAACGGCGTACCCGCGAGATGATCGCGCAGATCGCGAAGGATCTCCGTTGACCGCGGGTCCGCTGGCCGGTATCCGGGTGCTCGAGGTGGGCACCATGCTGGCCGGCCCCTACGCCACCATGATGCTGGCCGATCTCGGCGCCGAAGTGACCAAACTCGAACCCCCCGGCGGCGATATCTCCCGCAAGGTCGGCGACTCCTAC
The DNA here is from genome assembly GCF_029868855.1 of Nocardia carnea. Classification (GTDB taxonomy): domain Bacteria; phylum Actinomycetota; class Actinomycetes; order Mycobacteriales; family Mycobacteriaceae; genus Nocardia; species Nocardia carnea_A. Next base: position 24,487 of record NZ_JARWOV010000124.1, read on the forward strand.
TTCGCCAGCCTCAACCGCGGCAAGCGCAGTATCTGCCTGGACCTGACCTCTCCCGAAGGACAACAGCAACTGGGTGAGCTGGCCGCCGAATCCCATGCGCTCCTGGTGAACCTGAAACCCTCGGCGATCCGCAAGCTCGGCCTCACCTATGACGCCCTGCGTCACCACAACGACCGCATCGTCTGCGTAGCCCTCACCGGGTTCGGCCTGGACAACGGTGACGACCCCGCCTTCGACTACGTGGTCCAGGCGGCGACCGGTGTCGCCGCCCTCACCGGCGACCCGGCGGGCCCGCCCACGCTGCCCGGCTATTCCTCGGCCGACAACTCCACCGGCCTCACCGCCGCCCTCGGCCTGCTGGCCCAGATCGTTTCCGGGCGGGGCGGCCAGATCGACGTTTCCCTGCGCGACGTGATGCTCTCCCAGCTGAACTACCACGCCGCCGCTTACCTCGACAACGGCATCGAACCCCGACGCCGCCCCTACGGTGCCCATTCGTATTACGTTCCGGCCCAGCTGTTCCCGACGGCCGAGGGCTACCTCGCCCTGTTCATCACCCATGACGGGTTCTGGAAGACTTTCTCGAAAGAAGCCGCCCTCACCGGTTTCGAAACCATGGCCGAGCGGGCGGCCCACCGTGACGAAGTCCTGACCCTGGTGACCGATGCCCTCGCCACCGATACCGCCGCCTCCTGGGAATCCCGGCTCCGACCCCTCGGCGTACCCGCGGCCGCGGTCCGCACCCTCCCGGAAGCCCTCGACGCGACCCCCGAGGTGGTCGTCCGGGCGGGCGGGCACCGCCTCATTTCCTCCCCCATCCGGGTGTCCGGCTGGAGCCCGGACTACCGCCCACCACCCCGCCTCGGTGAACACGGCGGCGCCGCAGCGTAGTGCCGCCTCCGGCGCTGAATACTGATGTCAGGTCACACTTTCTCGGCGACGATCCGGGGATGGGCGGCAGTGAGGGTGTTCACATCGTCGATATCGGAGGTCAGGATTGTGATGCGGCCGGGCTGGGCCAGTGCGGTCGCGCAGAGCATGGCATCGATCGCATATTTGTGGCCGTGGAAGCCTGCCTCGCGCAGTAATGTGGCGGCGGATTGGGCAACCGCCTGGGTTACCGGCTCGACCCGTAGGCGTGACAGCGTCCACTTCAAGGCGTCGTAGTTGATCCGGGGGTGGATTGCTTCGACCAGTACGGCGGCCGACGTGATGACGGGAATATCGGTGTCCCGCGCGGCGGCGAGCCATTCGTGGAGCTCGCGATTGCGCTGCACGGCTTTGGCGAGGCCTTCGCTATCGAGGATGAGCGCTCCGCTCACGCGGCTGTCCCCGCCTGGGGATCGGTGGCGCGGGTCAATTCCGCGCGTTTGGCGGCGACAGCGGCTGGGTCGGCCGGGCCGTTGTGCTCGTCGAACGCGCCGATCAATTCGTCGAGATTATCGCGCTCGATCTGGCGCTGCGCTGCCTGCTCGAGATAGGCGGACACCCCCCGTTTGCCCACCCGCTCCCGGATGGCCTGCAATGTTCCGGCCGTCAGGCTGACCGAGATGCCGCTACTGGGCCCGTCGCCGGGTGGGAATTCAGCGTCCATGGCCCAAATTTAGCATTTGAAATGCTAATCGACTATCGATGCTGTAGGTGGATTGCGGCGCGGGGTCGGGTTTTCGCGGCACTGCGGTCAGCCGGTGGGCCGACCGGCGCGCAGGGCGAACCCGTCGCACAGGGCGGTCAGGCCCAGGTGTAGCAGGTCCAGCTGGGCGAACTGGTCGCCGGTGCCGTGCAGTTCTGCCAGCGCGGGTGGGGTCGGATGGATCGGCGCGCCGGCCAGTAGGGAACGCAGCCCGTTCTCTTCCGTGCTGTCGAATCCCTTGCGGCTCACCAGTGACGAACTGATGTGGGGGAGGGTGGCGCCGGAGATGTAGTTCCACACCGCGAACGACATCTCGGTGGCTTCGTGTGTCGAGACCTCGAGTTCGCGGAAACCTTCGACGAGCCAGGCCAGGCATTCGAGGCTGCTGGGCCCGAAGCTGTAGCGGGGGGTCGCGAAGGCCAGGAGCACCCACGGATGGCGCTGGTACAGCTCCCAGTCGATATCGCCGGCAATCCGGACCCGGTCCCGCCACGTCCAGTTCTTGCCCTCGACCGCCGGGTAAGGGTAGCGGCCCGCCACATCGTCGGCCATGGCGGCGATCAGGACGTCCTTGTTGGCGATATGCCGGTACAGCGACATCGCCCCCACTCCCATCCGGTCGGCGATCCGCCGCATGGACAGCGCGTCGAGTCCGTCGGTATCGGCGAGGGAGACGGCGGTATCGATGATGGCGGCTCTGGTGAGCTTCGGCTCGGTCATCGGATACCTGGCTTCGACAGCGGGTCTGGCATGCGTACACTGTACCCCGGACCATGCGTACGCCGTACGCGTCAGGGAAAGGGAATCGTTGATGACGAACGTGGAGGCAGTGCACGCCGCGCCGGAGGCGGGCGGCTCGCGGCGCGCCTGGCTCGGTTTGGCCGTGCTGGTGCTACCGGTGCTGCTGGTGTCGATGGATATGTCAGTGCTGTTCCTGACCTTGCCGACACTCACCGTCGACCTCGACCCCTCGGCCGCCGAGCAACTGTGGATTCTCGATATCTACGGATTCCTCATCGCCGGGCTGCTCATCACCATGGGCAACCTGGGCGACCGGATCGGCCGGCGGCGCATCCTGCTGGCGGGCGCGATGGTGTTCGGTCTCGCCTCGGTACTGGCGGCATTCGCGCCGAGCGCCGAGGTGCTCATCGCGGCGCGGGCGCTGATGGGTATCGGCGGGGCGACCCTGCTCCCGTCCAGCCTGTCGCTGATCAGCACCCTGTTCCCGGATGCCCGGCAGCGTGCCACCGCGATCGGTGTGTGGACGGCGTTCTTCGCGGGTGGTTCGGCGGTGGGCCCGATCATCGGCGGGGTGCTGCTGCACCACTTCTGGTGGGGGTCGGTGTTCTTGATCAACGTTCCGGTGCTGCTGGTATTGCTGGTGTTCGGGCGACTGCTGCTGCCCGAGCACCGGTCGTCCGCGCTGGGCCCGCTGGACCTGCCGAGCGTGGCACTGTCGATCGGCGGCATCCTGCCGGTGGTGTACGCGGTCAAGCACGCCGCCGAATTCGGTATCGACTCGGTGGCGCTGGTGTCGGCTGTGGCCGGTGGCGCACTGCTGACCCTCTTCGTGCGCCGGCAACGGCGGATCAGCGAACCGTTGCTGGATCTGCGGCTGTTCGGGCACGGTCAGTTCTCGGTGGCGATCGGGTCCAGCCTGGCCGGGATGATGTCGCTGGCGGGGCTGAGCTACCTGTCCAGCGTCTACCTGCAGTCGGTCACCGGTCGCGACCCGCTGGCGGCCGCGTTGCTCGGTATCCCGATGGCGGTCACGGTATTCGTGTTCTCGATGACGGGGTCGCGGGTGGCGCAGTGGCTGGGTGGCCGGGCCGCGTTCGCGTCGGCGCTCGCGGCGGCCGCGCTCGGCAACCTGATGCTGCTCGGTATCGGCGTGGACGGCGGAGTCGGCTGGTATGTGGCGGGGTCGGCGATCGCCGGCGTCGGGTACGGCATCGTGTTCACCCTGGTATCGGAAGTGGCCGTCTCCTCGGTGCCGCCGGAGCGGGCCGGTTCCGCGGTGGGTATCTCGGAAACGAGTTTCGAACTCGGCAATGCGCTGGGGCTGGCCCTGCTCGGATCGCTGGCGGCGGTGATCTTCCGGTCCGGTGGTGATTTCGCCCCGACCATCGGCGAGACCATCCAGTTCGCGGGTGACGACCCGGCGCTGGTTCACGCCGCCCGCGAATCGTTCGTCGGCGGTATGCACGTGGCGATCACGGCCGGTGCGGCCGTACTACTGGTGATGGCGGTGGTCGTGCTGGTCGGCCTGCCGCGCCGAGCCCGCTCGGCGGAGCGGGAACCTGCCGAGCACGCATAACGGCCGGTTCCTCAGCGCCCGGTGGCGGGTGCTGTCACTGCTGCCCGGTCGCCGATTCGCGGGCGGCCGGGCGGTTGGCGAACCAGACGTTCTCCTCGCGCAGCCGGTGGCTGCGCCAGCCGTCTGCGGTGCGGACCAGGTCGTGGTGGTAGTAGCCGCCGCACGAGCTGAGTTCGGTCATCCCGGGTAGCTGCATCGGGTTGTAGAACATGGCTCGTACCTGAGCGTTGTCACCCTCGAGCCGCAGGATCTCGATATTGGTGATGTAGTGCATGCTCATCGGGAGCGCGGTGAAACCGGCGGCCAGCCAGTCCGCGACCTCGTCGCGGGATCCGGCGATCGCGCCGGCGGAGCTGTAGTCGATGGTGGCGTCCTCGGTGAACACCGAGCGGTAGAGCACCCAATCCTTGGCATCGACGGCCCGGGCGTATCGGTGGAGCAGCGCGGTGATATCGAGTTCGTCGCGCAGCCGCTGCGTATCCATGGGGGGTTCTCCTTCGACGCCTGTGCCCCTGCAGGCTTCGGCGACGGTGTGGTCGCCCATCACACGGTATCGCGCCGTGGGGCCCGCCGAATCGAGTTGTGCATATCCACCGCGATCCACGGCGACCGGCAGACCACGTGGCAGGGGCGGGACGCGCCCGCCCCGCCCGGCGCCTGCCGGGCCCTGCGCGCCCCCCCTCCACGTGGTCTGCCGGTCGCCGTGGATCCCGGTGGATATCCACAACTCGATTCGGCGGGCCCCACGGCGCGATACCGTGTGATGGGCGACCACACCGTCGCCGAAGCC
>NZ_JARWOV010000125.1 GCF_029868855.1 Nocardia carnea
GCCCAGCACGGCCGCCCGCCGCGGGGGGGCCGCGGGGGCCCAATTGCACCCGGGGGAACACCCCGGGGGCGCCGTTGCCCAAGGGCCCCCACCCCCCCCACCGCCGGGCCCCCCCCAATTCCACCCCGCCCCCCCCCCCGGGGGGCCGGGGGCCCCCCGCGCCCCCCCCCCCCCCGGGGGCCCCCCCCTGGTGCACTGGGCCCCCCCGGCCCCCCCCGCCCGGGCGGCCGTGCTGGGCATTCCGGTCGGCTTCGTCGGCGCCGCCGAATCCAAGGAAGCCCTCACCGAGAGCTCGGGCCTGGAATATCTGACGGTCCGCGGGCGGCGCGGCGGTAGCGCGATCACCGCCTCCGCCCTGAACGCGATCGCGAGCGAAGAGGAATGACCGTGCGGACCGGAAAACTCTGGGGTGTCGGACTGGGTCCGGGTGACCCCGAACTGGTGACGGTGAAGGCGGCGCGGATCATCGCCGAAGCCGATGTGATCGCCTTCCACAGCGCCCGCCACGGCCGCAGTATCTCGCGCGGGATCGCGGAACCGTATATGCGTCCGGGGCAGCTCGAAGAGCATCTGATCTATCCGGTGACCACCGAGACCACCGACCATCCGGGTGGCTATCAGGGCGCTATCGACGAGTTCTATGCCGCGGCCGCGGAACGACTGGCCGCGCATCTTGCGGCGGGCCGGTCGGTGGCGCTGCTGGCCGCCGGGGATCCGCTGTTCTACAGCTCCTACATGCATATGCACCGGCGCCTGGCCGACCGGTTCGAAGCGGAGATCGTCCCGGGTATCACCTCGGTGAGTGCGGCGACGGCGGCCCTGGGTACGCCGCTGGTGGAAGGCGAACAGGTGCTCACCGTGCTCCCCGGCACCATGGCCCCCGACGAGCTCACCCGCCGGCTCGCGAACACCGACGCGGCCGCCATCATGAAACTCGGCCGCACCTACCCCGCCGTCCGCAAGGCGCTGGCCGACTCCGGCCGGCTCGACCGCGCCTACTACGTGGAACGGGCCAGCACCGGCCGCGAACGTGTGCTGGCCGCAGGCGATGTGGACGAATCGCAGGTACCCTATTTCGCGATCACCATCGTTCCCGGGCCGGAGCCGACGACCGTACTGCCCACGGACAAGCGTCCCGCGGTGGCCTCGGCGGGCACGGGAGACGCAGAGACTACGACGCAATCCGGTACCGGCACGGGGGAAGTCGTCGTCGTCGGGCTCGGCCCGGGCGATACCGCGTGGACCACCCCGGAGGTCACCGCGGCGCTCGCGGCCGCGACCGATCTCGTCGGCTACACCACCTATATCGACCGGGTCCCGGCCCGCGCCGGTCAGCGCCGCCATGCCAGCGACAACCGGGTGGAATCCGAACGCGCGGCCATGGCTTTGGATCTCGCCGCGCGAGGCGGGCGCGTGGTCGTGGTGTCTTCCGGTGATCCCGGGGTGTTCGCCATGGCGGCCGCGGTTCTGGAGGAATCCGCCGACCCGCAGTGGGCGGGCGTGCCGGTGCGAGTGCTGCCGGGAGTGACGGCGGCGAATGCCGTGGCCAGCCGGGCGGGCGCACCGCTGGGCCACGACTACGCGACCATCTCGCTGTCGGACCGCCTGAAACCGTGGGAGGTGGTGGCGCGACGGCTGGCGGCGGTGGCCGCCGCCGATATGGCGATCGCGGTCTACAACCCGGCCTCCAGTAAGCGCACGTGGCAGGTGGGGGCGATGAAGGATATTCTGCTCGACCATCGCGCACCGGAGACCCCGGTGGTTCTCGGGCGCGATGTCGGAGGTCCACGGGAGTCGGTGCGGGTGGTACCGCTCGGCGAACTCGATCCCGCCGAGGTGGATATGCGCACACTGCTGATCATCGGCGCCTCCACCACCGCGGTGGTCGGGGGCGACGACGGGCCTCGGGTGTTCACCGCACGGCGATATCACGGCTGACACCCCGATCCGATAGCATTCCACTATGGAATAACGTCGGGAAAGGGGATATGCGGTGAACGGCAATCGGAAGCGGCCGCTGAACTCCACGGCCGCCTCATTGCTGGGTTTCCTGCACGAGGGACCGATGTCCGGCTGGGATCTGGTGACCCTCGCGCAGGAACGGATCGGCGATTTCTGGACCGTCACCCAGAGTCAGGTCTACCGGGAACTGGCCACCATGGACGCGGCGGGACTGGTCGAGAAAGGGCAAGCCGGTGCCCGCGACCGCACCCCGTATCGGATCACCGAGGCCGGGCGCGCGGAATTCGCCGAATGGATCGCCCGCGATCCGAGTGCGGAGACCATCCGATTCCCGCTGCTGCTCACCCTGCATTTCGGCGGCCATCTGGACCGGGCGCATCTGGCCGCCATCATCGACAACAGTCGCAAGGTGCACCAGGAACGGCTGGACCGCTACCAGGCCGAATCCGCCCGGACGATGCCCCCGTACGCACGCGCCACCCTCGAGTTCGGGATCGGTTACGAACGCGCGGTTCTGGAGTGGTTCGACCGGCTGCCGGAAATCCTCGCCTCCTGAGAGCTGACCGCGCAAATTCGGCGTACCGCCGCTACCCTCGCTCAGAGTTCTGATCGCGGTGCAGGGCAGCGTATCCGGTCACCCATTCACGTACCGCGCCGACGGACGTGACCTCGACGAGGCCGGGCGGCACCGGCGGCCGGTCGACCATCACCACGGGAATGCCTGAATGCCGGGCCGCGACGAGTTTGGCCGCGGTCGCCGCACCACCACTGTCCTTGGTCACCAGCACCTCGATACGGTGCCGCGCCAGCAGCGCGTTCTCCGACTCCACCGTGAAAGGGCCACGAGCCAGCAGGATCTCGTGACGTGGGGGCAGCGCTGCTTCGGGCGGATCGATGGCGCGGATCAGGTACCACGGCCGGGTGTATCCGGCGAAGGAACCGACCCCCTGCCGGCCGATGGTGAGCAGGATCCGGTCGCCGGTAGCCGCGGACACGCGTGCGGCCGCGGCCAGGTCCGGGACCCGCAGCCAATGATCGCCGGGACCGGGGACCCATCCCGGCCGGTTCAGCCGGACCATGGGCAGGCCCAGCTCGGCGCCCGCCTGCGCGGCGTGCGCGGTCATGGTCGCGGCGAATGGATGGGTGGCATCGACGATCAGCTCTATTCCGTTGCCGACCAGCCAATTCCGCAGGCCCTCGACACCGCCGAAGCCGCCGACCCGTACGGTTCCCCCGGGCCGGACGGGATCGGATACGCGTCCGGCGAGCGAGGACACGATCTCGAGTCCTCGCACGGCGGCGAGTGTGTGGGCCAGTTACCGGGCCGCCCCCGTACCGCCCCCCAGCAGGATTATAAGGGCTGCCCGCGGAAGTATACCCAGGGCGAATACGG
>NZ_JARWOV010000126.1 GCF_029868855.1 Nocardia carnea
CCCCCCCGCCCGGGGCGGGGGGGGGGGGGGCCCCCCCCCCCACCGGCCCCCCCCCCCCCCCCCCCCCATCCGGCGCCCCCCCCCCCCCCCCCCCCGGGGGGCGCCCCCCCCCCCCGCCCCGGCCCCGCCCCCCACGCTCGACCTGGCTCTCCACTAATACCACAGGGCGGCACCACTGCTCGAGCTCGGCTGTGGTGCCGCCATCAGAACGAGTGTGCTGGGCGGGGTCGGACCGGCGGTCCTGAGTACCCTCGCGGTCTCGGCCCAGGTGAAGTCGGGCGAGCTGAAAGTCGTCGAGGTGGAGGGCCTCCACCTCGATCGCACACTTCGCGCCGTCTGGCGTCCGCCGCGTCAACTGGAGGGGCCCGCGGGCGATCTCGTCAGACTCGTGCGACGAGTTCCCGTTTGAGTATTTTGCCGGTCGCCGTCATGGGCAGAGCGGTGGTGAACTCGATGGAGCGGGGATATTTGTAACCCGCCATCTGTTCTCGGCACCACAGGATCAGGTCTTTCTCGCTGATCCGGGCGTTCGGATCGAGGATGACATAAGCTTTGACCTCCTCGCCGAGGCTCTCGTGCGGCACACCGATCACCGCTGCGAGGGAGACAGCCGGATGGGTCATGAGCACTTCCTCGACCTCCCGCGGATAGACATTGAAACCGTTGCGGACGATGAGGTCCTTCGCCCGGTCGACGATGTAGTAGAAGCCGTCCTCGTCGCGGCGGGCGAGGTCGCCGGTCCGGAACCAGCCGTCGCGCGTCACCTCGGCGGTCTCCGCCGGCCGGCCCAGGTAGCCCTTCATGACGTTGTGTCCACGCAGCGCGATTTCCCCCGGCCCGGCGTCGTCGACGGTTCGCCAGTCGTCGTCGACGAGTCGCGCCTCGACACCCCAGACCGGCACCCCGACCGATCCCGGACGCGGGTCGCGCTCCGGATCGCTGAACAGAGCCAGTGGGGAGGTCTCGGACAAGCCATAGCCTTCCAGGATCCACACCCCGAAACGTTCCGCGAAACGAGTGAGGATCTCGACGGGCAAGGGAGCCCCGCCCGAGATCGCCCGGCGGATGGTGTGAGCGATCCGATCGACGTCGACGGTCTCGTCGAGGGCTCCGAGCAACGCCCAGTACATGGTGGGTACGCCGGCGAACACGGTAACTCCCTCATCCATCATCAGCCGCAGGGCAGCCGCCGCCTCGAACCGTGGCAGCAGGACCAGTGTGGCCCCGACGGAGAGACCCGCGTTCATGACGACGGTCTGCCCGAAGGAATGGAACAGCGGCAGCGTGGCCAGGAAAGTATCGTGCCGGATCGGGTTACTGTCGAACAGCCTGTTGGCGGTCACCGCGTTCAACACCATATTGATGTGGGTGAGCTCGGCTCCTTTGGGTTTTCCGGTGGTTCCGCTGGTGTAGAGGACGACCGCAGTATCGCCGGCCTCGCTTACCGCTGCCTGGAATATCTCCGGCTGATCTTCGAGCGCACGGGACAGTGCGGTGACACCGTCTCCCGGTTCGCCGTCACCGGGTCCCCTGGTGAAAAGCACCATCTCCCGGCATTCGGGTGCGGCGTCGAACCCCGCGCGGCCGAACTCCCCGACCGGTAGCTCATCGGTGCCCGCGAAGCAGAAAAAGGCGGCGGCACCGGAATCGGCCAGATGATAGGAGATTTCGCGGCCTTTGAGCATCACGTTCAGCGGAACGACGACGGCGCCGGCCTTGAGGATCCCGTAATAGACGATCGGGAACTCGGGCACGTTCGGGCAGGAGAGCGCTACCTTTTCGCCCGGCCGGATACCCCATGAAACCACCAGGTTGGCCACTTGATTCGACCGGGCTTCCAGCTGCGCGTAGGTGATCCGCTCGGCACCGAGGACAAGTGCGTCCCGGTCCGGGTAGCGGCGGGCGGAATCGGTCAAGAGCATGGCGAGGTTCAGCACGTCGAACTCACTTTCGGTTGTCCCGACGACCGCCGGCCGCGGCACCGGCGAGTGGCGCCGAGGTGGGTGGACCGCACAGTCCGAATTCGCCGACCAAGGCGAGACCCTGCGGAGATATCGGTAACCGCGTCCATCCCGAAGAAGAACACCCAGGTCACGGCGCGACCTGCTCTGACACCCGGCTGAGCTGCCGCACGAGTTCTTCGGCCTGCGGCCAGTACCCGAAACCGGACGCGGGATTGAGGTGGCCGACTGCGCCCAACTCCACCACTCGACTGCCCCAGGCCTCCGCCATGCCGACGACCCGCCGGTGGGACCCCAGCGGGTCGTCGCTGCTGACCGCGACGATGCTGGGAAACGGCAACCGGCGGCGCGGAATCGGGTTCCATCCGGCACGGTCGAGGATTTCGGTTGTCGGATAGCCCTCGGGCAGTGAGCTTTCCAGATCGGCCGGCGTTGCGAGAAGTGCGCCGAGGATCGGCCGGTTCGGCTGCTGCGCCCAGTGCACAGTGGTTATCACGCCTGCGCTGTGGGCCACCAGGACCACGGGTCCGTCGATTTCGGTGAGCACGTCCGCGAGCGCGGCCACCCTGGCCCGGCGGCTCAGTGTGTCGTATTCGAGTGGCGGCACCGTGCAGGTTCGCTCGAGTCGATCGGCGAGCAAGGTCTGCCAGTGCTCCGCGACATGGTCGCGGAGTCCGGGCACGATCACCACTGTCGGGTCGGCGGTGCTGTTCATGGGTCTCCTCGAGACGGCGGTACACAATGCTGATGGGCGCAAACCGGTCGGGGGGGGGGGGGGGGGGGCGCGCGGCGCCCGCCCGCCCCCCCGCGCCCCGGCGGGG
>NZ_JARWOV010000127.1 GCF_029868855.1 Nocardia carnea
AACTACTAGTGGCCGGTTTATTTTTTGCCCACGGAGGGTAAACAGACTCGCCCCCAGTGCGTAGTATCTAGGCAACGCCCGGGTCGCCGGGTAAGAAGTGAGGCAGAATTCCGCCTCGAAGTGAATGACTGCGCCGGCCGGGTTGCCGCACGCTATCTGGTTCGGGTGGCACCGGGGCCGAACGGGCGCTGGTGGCGCCCATTCGAATCAAGGCGCGGGGCCATATCATTCACGGGCGAACCACCTTTGATTCAGTCTACTGAGCCGATCTCGAGGCCGGAGCCCGCTCGCATGGGCCGGTGTCGCGAGTCGCGCAACGGACGTCGTGCACTCGATCGACCCGCTGCTCGGCTCCGAGTAGGTCTCGAAGAGGTTTGAAGGTCTCCGGTTTCGGCGCCGGCGGGCTGTGCCGCCGTGATCTTCTGTCATTACTCGCGTAAGCAGCGTCGCTGTCCGGCGACGCCGATCGGCCGAGGGGCGAAGGCCGTGATCGGGACTCGCTTGCGGGCGGGGCGTTTCGAGGTTCGGCCGGCATAGATCTCGACAAGGTGCCCGCCAACGGCGATGGCGGTCGACATCGCCCGGTAGCCGAGTTCATCGAACAGCCCGAGCGCCGCGTCGGGTATCTGTGCCATGCGTTGTCTGCCGCGTTCTCGGCGGCGCCCGGATCACGCCTCCGGTGGCATCCTCCATCTCTCCGATTGACAAATACGAGAGATAGCTCGTATTTTGTATTTACGAGAACTTGCTCGTGTTTTGGGTGAGTAGGCACATCGGAATTCCCCGACGGCGACGAACGTGACTGTCGACGACACCGGCGGTGGCCGCAGGCGCCGACCGGCCCCGGCGATATCCGAAACCCATCCGCCGAGAGAACACCTACAAATTCAGGGAGTCATACATGACACACCGGGTACTGGTGACCGGCGCGACCGGATTCGTCGCCGGGCACTGCATCGCGGAACTGATCGAGCACGGGTACGACGTGCGTGCGACGGTCCGCGATATCGCCGCCACCGCCAGGCGGGCCCATCTGGAGAAACTGGCGGCCGATCGCGGTGGCAGCATCGAATTCGTGCAGGCCGACCTGGACAGCGACGATGGGTGGGATCCCGCGGTCACCGACTGCGCCTACGTCATACACACGGCCTCGCCGTTCCCCGACACCCCGCCGAAAGATCCCGATGAACTCGTTCGGCCCGCGGTCGACGGCACACTTCGGATTCTGCGCGCATGTGCGGCCTCCGATACGGTGCGGCGGGTCGTGATCACCTCGTCGATAGCCGCGGTGTCAGCGGGCCGCGAGCCGGGAGATCACACCGTTCGTACCGAACGGGACTGGTCGGTGCTCGATCGAAGCACCGCCTATCAGCAGAGCAAGACCCTCGCCGAACGAGCGGCCTGGGACTTCGTCGCAGGACTTCCGGCGGATAGGTCGCTCGAATTGGTCGTGATCAATCCCGGAATGGTGCTCGGTCCTGTTCAGCAGCCGGTGGTGGGAACGTCGGTCAACGCGATCGTCCGCCTGTTGCGCCGCGATATGCCGGGTTCGCCACGGCTCGGATTCGCACCCATCGATGTGCGCGATCTCGCCGCGGCACATCGGCTGGCGATGGAAAGTCCCGACGCGGTGGGCAACCGGTACATCTGCGCCGGAGACAACATCTGGATGGGCGGTATCGCGCAGATCTTGGCCGAGGAATACAACCGGAAGGGTTTCCGCGTACCCACCCGCACGATCCCCGATCGGCTGATCCGGATCATCGGATACTTCGACCCGTCGGTGCGGCTGATTCTGCCGTGGCTGGGACGTCACGAACGCGTCAGCTCGGACAAGGCCCGCCGGGAGTTGTCCTGGGAGATGCGGCCGGTGCGAGAGACGATTCTGGACACAGCCGCGAGTCTGATCCGCCACGGTATCGTTCCCGCGCCCTACGGCGCCTCGGCCCGGTGAGTTGAGGCCGGTATGTTGATCGCGACCGTTCTGGTCTCTGCTGTCGCCCTCTTTCGTCGTTTTCGCCGGCAGCCCACCGTGGCTCCCGGCCCGTCCGCGCGACCCGGTGGGCGGCGCGGCCTACGACTCGCGATGGTGGCCGTGGTGATTTTTCTGGCTGCCCCGGTGCTGATAGTGACCAGCGGTGTGGAGCTGCCGTGTCCGTCTGCCCAGGTTTCGGATACCCACGTAAGCGGTTCGTAGTGAACTCACCGACAAGCCAATCGGCCGGCAGTCGTTTCCCGCACCGAACGGCGCGGATGGCGCGGATGCTGTCGCCATGTCCGCAGCCTGACGGCAGCGGGTGACTGCTCCGGTCCAGTTGCCGCACAGGCTTTTGCCGGTGCGCAGCCGGGCCGGACCGCACTGAGGAGGCTCGGTCGGCGTCCGCCGCTGACGACGCCCAGCGCCCATCGAGCATCGGAACGCAGCTACCGCAGTCGTTTCCCGGACCGGACTCCGGAACCGCTTACGCCACTACGCCCACCCGTTGGGCCAACCTGCCCAGTTCCCCGGTGGTGAGGTCGCGGCGGGCCTGGCGCAACATCGCACCTACCAGCTCGCGCACCGGCGCCATTCCGCGCACATGTTGAGGTGCGGCATGCTCACCTCGCAGTAGGGCATGCAGTGCTGCCCGGTGATCGCGGCGCATCGCCTGCGCGCGACCCACCTCGATGAAGAACTGAGCGTGCCGGACTCCGGCCGGGAGTTCGTCCGGGTTCAGTGTCTCGGCGATGCGCAGCGCCTCCGTGGGTTCGCGCCGTTCGACTGCCGAACTCATCTGCCACAAGGCGACGTTGGCCGCGCCGAATGTTCGATTGCGGGCGGTGCTTCGGCCGCCGGGGGCATCGGGCAGCCGTGCTGCGATCTGCGCCGCTTCCTCGAGATGAGGTCGGGGATCACCACCGGCCAGTGTTTCGGCGAAGCCGGTCTGCAAGCGTGCCATCCCGACCATCTCCAGTTCGCCGAGCGTGCGCGCATCAGGGGTCAGCCGTTCGGCCGCGCGGCCGGCGATGGTCAGCGCTGCGGGCAGAGCACCGGGGCGCGCGGCGAGGATCTGAGATCGGAGGAAAGCCGCCGCAGCGACCGGTGCGAGCGAATCGGCGTGCCTTGCCGCCCGCTCGGACTCCTGTACGGCCGTCCAGGCCAACGCATCGTGCCCACGCTGTCGCAATGCCGACGCCACACCGTAAGCGGTGGTCGCCAGCAGATCCCATGCTTGCGCGCTGCCGCTTGCGGTGAGGCGATAGGCATCGGTCAATAGATCGGGCAGTAACGGTCCGAGTGTGGCGTAATCCCCGGCATGCCGTAACCGGGAGGCATGGTCGACGGCCACTGTCAGCTCATCGATGGTGCGTGGCGGGCGGGTGTCTGTGATATTGCCCTGTGTCCAGAGCGCTGTTTCGATGGCGGGTACGGACCGATGAAATGCACTGGTGGCCGGGTCTATTCGATCGTCACTGCCGGTCAGGTCTCCCAGTGTCACCCCGAGTGCACCGGCCAGTGCGAGCAACGTCCGGCGGGAGTCCACGGGGCGAAGCCCGGCTTCGTATTTCGCGATCACCGATCGGCTCATCCCCGCCCGATCCGCCAGGACCTGCTGGGAAATGCCGCGCCGGGCGCGGATCTGGCGGATTCGCTGCCCTATGTAGGTATCCGGTTCGTCGCTCATACCGCGCACCTGCGCTTCCCTGTCGAGTCAATACCTCGAGTGCATTGTTCCACTGGGGAACAAAGTGTGCTCGCGGCGCTGTGACGCTTGCCTCGGCCCCGCCGCCGGGTCGACCGTCGACGCCTCGGCAGGTCCCCGGCGGCGGGTGCATTCCACATTCACCACGTAGGCAGGGGAGCCATGATGCGGCAGCAAGGGGAGCCGATCGCGTTCGGATGGGTGGACGACGATGTGAGTCCTGCACCCGATTGGGATCGTGCGCAGGTGTCCCGGTTGGCGCGGCGTCTCGGTTACCGCCTGGTGTGGTCCGGTATCCGTTCGGTGCTGCCGGTGGCCGATCAGGTCCGCAATGCCGCGGCGGATGTGGTGATCACGCCGGCCCCGGAGCACCTGGGCCCGCTGGAATTGAACCGAGTTATGGACATCGCCGACGTGGAGACGGTGCTACCTCGCCTGTCCTTCGCCCGATGGTCGCCCGCGGGCACCGGCCGGTGATCGGGCTCGGCTGGCTGGTGGTGCTCGGCCTGCCGGTGATCGTGCTGGTGTGGGCGGTGTGCCGGCCGGACGACCGCAGCTGATCGGCAAGCGCCGATGGCAGCCTGCCGGCCGCGGATTCAGCGTGCAACAGCAGGTCGGAGCGCGATCTGCGCGGTGTCATTGCTACCTGGGCGCCACCGGCGGACACTGGAGGAATGGTGGACAGGGAGCAGCGCACACCGTTCTACGGGGTGGTACTGATTCTCGCGGCGCTGGGTGCGGCGATGGCGGTCAGCTACTACGGGCCGACATGGTTCCGCGTCACCGTCTACATCCTCGCGGTGCTGGTTTTCCTCGTCGGCGGCGTGATGACCTTCCGGGACTACTCGCACTGACGTCGCGAACACCGAACCCGCCGCTTCGCGCATGCTGTTGTATGCAGGAAGTGGCGCAGCCGAAGCCGCGACTACTGCTTCAGGAGAGCAGTTCGTGTCCGGGCTTATCTTTCGGCTGCCCGGACACGGTATATCCCCGAGTTGATTTATCGAACATATGTTCTAGTGATGGGGTACGCTCGGCGGCGTGAACACACATTCGACTGCATTGGCACCGCAGGCGCCGGCACGGAGCTGGTCGGAACTGGCCGATGTCGACTTGCTGCGCACTCTCGTCGAAACCGAGCGCCACCGGCGGCGACTGGGTGCGGCCATGGTCGCCGCGGTCGCCGAGGCCGAGCGCCGTGGTCTCGCTGGCGACACCGGCTACCGCGACACGGCAGAGCTGTTGAGTGATCTGCTGCGGATCAGTACCTCCGAGGCGCGCCGGCGAATCGAATGCGCCGCTCCGCGGGCTCGATCGCGTTCCAGGAAGCCGTGGAGGGCGTTGGCGGCGGTGAGTTGAGGGCTGTGCCCGGGTCGTAGCCGGACGACGCTGCCGTCCGTCACGGTCACCGTGACAGCCGTGTTCTCGCTCGGCAGCGTGCGTGGGCCGACGCCCGACATCTCCGCGAGCCGTTCCAGTGCGGCCAGCGAAAGGTTGGTAAGCGCGCGCTCCAACCGACTGCTGCCTACAGCGCGATCTCGCCGACTCCCCGGTGCTGCCGTCGTTGTTTTCGCGCGCAGTTCTATCGGAAACCCTGCTCGGCCGGCTCGGAACGCGGCGGAGGGGATGTTGGTGGGCGAGTGCCGGCGGTGAGGTCGGTGGCGCGATTCCAGGACTGGAGGTCACTCGGCCGGGGTGGGATTTCGTGCGGTGAGCCGCTCGGTAAGCCCGTCCAGCAGCGCGGTCAGACCGAACTCGAAGGCGCTGTCGGGTGCGGCGTTGTATTCGGTGGCTGCGGTCGCCCTTTCGATACGACGGCGCAACCTCGGATATCCCCGGGCGATCTCGGTTGCCTCGGACATGACTTGCGCGAGTTGGGTTTGCGCGCTGTCTCCGTTGCGGTTGAGGCGGCGATTGAGCGAGACGTTCGCTGCCTGTCCGACGGCGTTGCCGAGCACGAACATGAACACAGCTGCGGTGGCCTGATCAGCGCCGTCCTCGTCGAATCCGGCCTGTTCGAAGATGGCCAGCATCCGATCATCGTGGCGAGACTTGTTGGGACCATAGAGCAGATATCCCGATTGGGCCTGCACAACCCAGGGATGCCGGGTGATCATGGCGTACATGCCGGCGGCGACGGCCTCCGCGGCGCTGCGCCAGTCCGTGGTCCGGGGGTCCGGCAGCACGATCTCACCCCAGATCTCGTCGGTGGCCAGCCGTACCAGATTGTCCTTGTTCTCGACGTGCCAGTACATGGCAGTCGCCGCGGCGTCGAGGCGTTTGCCGAGACTGCGCATGTTGAGTCCGTCCAGCCCCTCTTCGTCGAGGAGTTCGATGGCGGTGCGGACGATCTGTTCCCTGGTCAGCGTGTCCCGCGGCATGCCGTCACTCTAGGCGCCGACCAGTGACTTTCACAAAGTTCAAGAATTTCTTGTACTTAGTTCAAGTTCGGGTTAGTGTTACTTGCACTTAGTTCAAGAGGTCGCCGAGCGAGCGGCCGGAGATCGAGGGAGATCCCGATGAACGCCGCCATCGCCGCCATCGAACTGACCGCCGCCGCAACCTTCGTGAGCATGCCGATCGTGCGCCACCGCTACGGGACCGCTGCCATGGTCGGCGCGGAAGCCGAACTGGCCCGCCAGGGCGTGCGCACCACCGCACTTCGCGAGAACGGTATGCGCTTCGATGCAAGCGGCCACGAGTGGTGGGCCCCGGGCGGCGTCGCGACACTGCTGGTTCTCATGGCCGGACTGAACCTGGCCGGTTTCGACTGGATGCGCCCGGTGAACTGGGTCGTAATGTCACTGCTGCTCCTGGGCAACAGCGTCATCGTCTACAGCAACCTGACCGCTGTGCAGTCCGTCCAGGCCGCCTTCCGGCGCAAGAACGATCCGGAGCTGGCCCGCATCGACGTCCCCACCCTGCTCGAGGTCGCCGAATCCGGCTTCCCGTCCTGGACCTGGACCCTCCAGAAGGCCCGCAACACCGCGGTTTTCACAGGCGCTGCCCTCGGCTTGTTCCTGCTGGGTATTGCCTGAGTCTGCGAAAGGTCGGCCGTGGCCTTCCCGGATGCCGGGGGTTCGGGCCTATTTCGGATTCGACGGCGCGGGTGACTGCGCGAGCCACGAATCCGGCCGATCGTCCTGTTCGGGGTTCGCTGTCGCGGTATCAGGTCGGCGCGTCCTTTCGCCGGAGGTGTTCGAGGACGAGGCTGCGGACAGGTTCGACGTCGGCCAGGAGGCCGTGCCCCGCATCGGGGAGAATCACCGTGTGCGCCCCGGCACGCCGCGCGACTTCCGCGGCCGCCTCCGAATCGTGCACCTGGCTCGCTCCCGCCAGAGCGACGAGGGTCGGGACCGGGAGGTGCGTCAGCCCGTCCGGCAGATGGGGATGAACGATCGGCGAGGCCGGGAAGTGCGCGGCTCCGTGAGCGAGCAGGTCGAGGTAGGCCTCCAGATGCGCCGGCCCGCTGCCGGGGGCGCCCGGTGCCAGCACGGCGCGGGCCTCCTCGAAAGTCGGGTGTGGGTTGCGGTTCCGGCCCAACTCCTCGAACTCGGGGCTGAGCCCGGCGAAGACCAGAGGTGGATCGAGCAGGACCAGGCGCCGCACCCGTTCGGGATGGGCGAGCGCGAACCGGAGCGCGAGGTGCCCGCCCAGGGACTGGCCGCACAGGTCTGCGGCGGGTAGCCCGAGCAGATCGAAAGTTTCCGCCAGCCAGTCCACGAGATCGTCCATGCTGGTCAAGGCAGCGCCGGTGTGTCGACTGCGGCCCGGCTCGCCTATGGTGTCCACGGCCCGCACGTGATGCTCCTCGGCCAGCGAACCGACTACCGGGTACCACATTCCGGACGTGCCACTGTATCCGTGGAGCAGGACCAGCGACGGCGCTGCGGTCGGGCCTGCGGACGTGACTCGTGTCGTTCCGTACCGACCCACAAGGTCTACCGTCTCGGCCTGTACCGGCCAATATGCCATCACCGCGTCGTAAGCCGCGAAATATGCTGTCTCCAGCTCAGCGGCGGCGAATGTGGTCATCGCGCACTCCTCAACTCGAATCGGCTGCGCTCGCCCGGGAAGCGGGCATGCCGCGCGGTGTCGGCCTCCGCCCGGCTCGGCCGGTAGCGGTTCCTCGGTGAGTGCTTCGACGTTTCTCGGCCGAGGGTCATTACTCACCACTCTTTTTCAAGTCAGCTGTATTATGTCAGATGTATGGAAACAAATGAAAGGGGTTCTCGTGCCGAAACAGGTCGACCACCGAGAACGCCGCGAAACCATCGCACGCGCACTGTGGCGAGTAGTGGAACAACAAGGCTGGACCCGGGCGACGATGCGTGAGATCGCCCGCGAGGCGGACGTCTCCCTCGGGCAGCTCCAGCACTATTTCACCTCCCGGACAGCGATGCTCGTATTCGCGATGGAGTTCGCTTCCGAACAGACCTCGCAGCGCGTCACCCGAAGCCTCGACCGACTCGGCTCATCTCCGCACCCGCGCGACGTACTGCGAGTGACGCTCATGGAGATGCTCCCCCTGCACCCGGACGCCCGCGCCACCAGCCGCATGAGCGCCGCCTACACCCTCGAGGCGTTACACGACCCAGAGCTACACGAACAGGCCCGCCTCGGACTACACGACGGCAGAGCACTGACCGAACGCCTGATCAGGCAAGCAATCACCGAAGGCCGCATCCCGCCGGATCGCGATCCGGTCATCGAGACAAACCTCCTGCTTGCGCTGACCGGCTTCACCCCGCTTCTCGACCTCGGCGTCATCGATCCCGACGCCGCGTCGGCCGCTATCGATTACTACCTCGACAGACTTTTCGACGGCACATCGCAACGTCCCGGCCGGTGAGGCAGGGACTGCGGGCGGGCAGCAGTCGGTGAGCTTGCCGACCCGGGGGAGGAATCGGGTTCAGTTGGCGGGAGCGGTGCCGCGCTCGGTGCCGCCCTGCGTCGGGCTCGTTCGCCGAAGGGCGCGCCGCGATCGAGGGCGTAGTGGTTGATCCCGACCGTGCCGGTGTGCACGCGGGCGGCCACCGACAGCGGCCGCTGCCGCGCAAGCCGGCCCCGAAGTCGGCGGTCGGGCATGGCCGTTTCCCACTGGACTGTGGAAACGTGGTCGCAGGTTTGTGCCCTCGGCAGGATTCGAACCTGCGACACCCGCTTTAGGAGAGCGGTGCTCTATCCCCTGAGCTACGAGGGCCGGGCCGGGGCCGGTGGGCAGCAGTCTACCGGGTGACCCGCTGTGGGGCCGCATCGTAGGTCGGGGCGGCCCGCGGGCGTCAGGATGCGACGGTGGTTTCGTAGTCGGCGGGGTCGAAGCGGCGGGTTTTCCAGCGGTAGAGGACCGTGGCGCCGGGCCAGTTGTTGGTGATGCGGCCCGAGGCGTTGCGGTACCAGCTGGAGCAGAAGTTCCAGGGGGTGTCTTTCAGCCGTTTCTGCAGCCAGTTGTCCCAGCGCTGTTCGGTCTCGACGCGGGCGGCCAGACCGCGGCCGGGGTGGTGGCGGAGGTATTCGACGGCTTGGCGGATGTAGCGGGCCTGGGATTCCAGCATGTAGACGATGGAGCCCGAGCCGACGTTCGTGTTCGGGCCGTACATCATGAACAGGTTGGGGAATTTCGGGACCGAGATGCCGAGGTAGGCGCGGGCGCCTTCGGCGGCCCAGGCGTCGGCGAGTTTGCGGCCGTCGGTGCCGTAGATGTTCATGGGGGCAAGGAATTCGGTGCCTTTGAAGCCGGTGCCGTAGACGATGACGTCGACTTCGTGATCGATACCGTCGGCGGTGCGTACACCTGTGGGGGTGATCTCGGTGATGGCGTTGGTCTCCACAGTGACGTTCGGCCGGCCGAGGGCGGGGAAGTAGTCGTTGGAGAACAGGGCTCGTTTACAGCCGGCGGCGTAGTCGGGGGTGAGTTTTTCGCGCAGGATCGGGTCGAGAATCTGCCTGGCGCGGTGGGCTTCGGCCACCTTCAGGACCGGGGCCTGGATGCCTTGCAGATCGGTGAGCGCCAGTGCCATCACTTCGAAGAACATCCACCAGCCGAAGCGTTCGGCCCAGCGGACAGGGGGTAGGTACTTGAATACGGCGTGGTGGCGGGCAGCGTATTCGGCGTCGGCCTTGGGCAGCACCCAGGCGGCGGAACGCTGGAACAGTGTGAGGTGTTCGGCGATCGGCTGGATGCGGGGAATGTACTGGATCGCACTGGCGCCGGTGCCGATACAGGCGACCCGTTTGCCGGTGAGGTCGACGGAATGGTCCCATTCGGCGGAGTGGAAGGCGGGACCGGTGAAGGTGTCGATGCCGGGGATGTTCGGCATGGCGGGGCGGGAGAGCTGGCCTACCGCGGAGATCAGCACATCGGCGGTGAGCAGGTCACCGTCGCCGGTGCGGACCTGCCATTGCGCGGCGGTTTCGTCGTATTCGGCGTCGCTGATCTCGGTGCCGAAGCGGATATAGCGTTCGAGATCGTATTTGCCGACGACGCGGCGCAGGTAGTCGTGGATATCGGGCTGCTCGGAGAAACGCCGGGGCCAATCGGAGCGTGGTTCGAAGGACCAGGAGTACAGGGGGCTCGGTACGTCGCAGGCCGCGCCGGGGTAGGTGTTCTCCCGCCAGACGCCGCCGAGGTCCTGGGCTCGTTCGACGATGGTGAAATCGTCTATCCCCGACCGCAGGAGTTCGAGTCCCATACCGAGCCCACCGAACCCGGCCCCGATGATGATGATCGACGGCGTTGTCATGGTTCAAGCGTAGGTCGGCGACCGGTCTCGTCGGAGGGGAACGAAGGTCAGTGAATCGATATTTCCGGCCAGAAATCCGGTCTCGGACGGTGCTGCGCGTGCATCTGTAAGTGATTCCGTATTTCTCTGCTGTGCTGGTTCGCGTCGCTCATAACAGGTGGTAGTGCGGTCGGGTCGGGGGTGGATTCATCCCATCGGTCGGTACACGAATGCGGGCCGTGTCTCGTTTGGATGTCGTTTCGTTA
The DNA here is from genome assembly GCF_029868855.1 of Nocardia carnea. Lineage (GTDB taxonomy): Bacteria > Actinomycetota > Actinomycetes > Mycobacteriales > Mycobacteriaceae > Nocardia > Nocardia carnea_A. The sequence goes on from NZ_JARWOV010000127.1 coordinate 10,672, forward strand.
TCTGACTTGGCAGCGGGCCGGATTCCCGGCTATCACAAGTGAGTGCTCGGCGGCGATGGCGCAATGCCGGTGGCCCGCAGGGGGCGTCGCGGGCATTGCGTCTCATCCCGTCACCCGGCCGCCGGCGCAGCGCTCCGGCACTCACCCGCTGACCAGCGCCGACGCTTATCCCGACCGGTTTTCGGCCTACCCTCCCCATGTCCGGCTACTCCACGGTAGTCTCCGGCGGTGTGATGTGAGTCATGCCCTCTTCTGTGTCTCACCGACCTGGGCCGGGCGCACATCGCAAGCCCTCCGCCACCCAGATCAGTAAGGGGTAGTTCCGATGTTGAGCACCATGATGGACGACCAGCTCTCGCTGGCGACGCTGCTGCGCTACGCGTCCACCTTCGTCGGCGATTCCACGGTGTCCACCTGGACCGGCGACGGGGTGCGCACCATGACCTATCGCGAGGTCGGTGCCGATTCGGCCCGCCTGGCCAACGCACTCACCGAGCTCGGTATCGGACGGGGCGACCGGGTCGGCACGTTCATGTGGAACAACAACGAGCATCTGGTCGCCTATATCGCCATTCCCGCGATGGGGTCGGTGCTGCACGCCCTCAACATCCGGCTCTCGCCCGAACAGCTGATCTATGTGGCCAACCATGCCGAGGATCAGGTGGTGCTGGTCGACGGCAGTCTGGTGCCGATGTTCGGGCAGTATCTGCCGCAGCTGAAAACGGTCCGGCACGTGATCGTGGTCAACGGGGATGTCGCGGCCGTGCCCGCGGTCGACGGCGTCACCGTGCACGACTACAGCGAACTTCTCGCGAAATACCCGGACACGTTCGATTTCCCGGTTGTCGACGAACGTACGGCGGCGGCGATGTGCTACACCTCCGGCACCACCGGCGACCCCAAGGGTGTGGTGTATTCGCATCGCTCCAACTGGCTGCACTCCATGCAGGCCACCACGCCCGCCGCCATGGGGTTGCGTATCGACGACACCGTGCTCGGCATCGTGCCGATGTTCCACGCCAACGCCTGGGGACTGCCCTACGCGGCCCTGATGACCGGCGCGAACGTATTGATGCCGGACCGCTTCCTCCAGCCGGGACCGTTGCTGGAGATGATGGCCGCGGTGAAACCGACCTTCGCCGCCGCAGTGCCGACCATCTGGGGCGGGGTGCTCGCCGCGCTGGCGGCGCAACCGCAGGACATCACCCATCTGCGTGCGGTGGTGGTGGGCGGTTCGGCCGCGCCGCCGTCGATGATGAAGGCGTTCGAGGAGAAGCACGGCGTGCGGGTGGTGCACGCCTGGGGGATGACCGAGACATCGCCGCTCGGCAGCCTGGCTCATCCGCCGCACGGGGTGAGTGAGGAGGAGGCCTGGACCTACCGGGTCACCCAGGGGCGCTTCCCGGCCGCTGTGCAGGCGCGGTTGGTCGGTGACGACGGGTCGGTGGTGCCCAATGACGGGAAATCCTTGGGGGAGCTGGAGGTACGCGGGCCGTGGATCACGGGCTCCTATTACTCGCCCGACGGAGCGGCCGTCGACCCGGGCAAATTCGATGACGGCTGGCTGCGCACCGGCGACGTCGGCAAGATCACCCCGAACGGCTATCTGACGTTGGTGGATCGATCCAAGGACGTGATCAAGTCCGGTGGTGAGTGGATCTCCTCGGTGGACCTGGAGAACGCGGTGATGGGTCATCCCGCCGTGGCGGAGGCGGCCGTTATCGGTATTCCGGACGAGAAATGGGATGAGCGGCCGCTGGCGGCGATCGTGGTGGCCGAAGGTGCCTCGGTGCAGCCGGAGGAACTGCGTGAGTTCCTGTCGGCACGTTTCGCGAAATGGCAACTGCCCGAGTACTGGACCTTCATCGAGGAGGTTCCCAAGACCAGCGTGGGCAAATTCGACAAGAAGCGGCTGCGGGCGCGGTACGCCGACGGGGAACTGGATGTGACCACGGTGCGCTGAGCACCGGGAAAAGCGGTCCCCGGCGCGAAACCGCGCCGGGGACCGTTGTTCTCAGCAGTTGCGCAGTTCCGGGCTCTGGTTGAGCAACTGGTTGCGCGGGCTGATGAACCGGTTGTACGTATCACCGCCGACGGCCGCGAGCGGGAACGCCGCGACGCGATGGCAGTTCTGAAACGCCAGTTTCACGCCGAAATGCCGTTCCAGCCCGCCCCGGATGGCATCGGAGGCCAGGGCGCGCAGCAGCTGGCCACGTGCGGTCTCGTCCGGCGGGGCCACTTCGTTGTCGGCGAATTCCACGGTGCCGGTTTGCAGTTCATCGGCGACGCGGCTGACGACCTCCCAGGCGTAGGGCAGTGAGGTGCGGACGCACTCCACGAATTCGGCGTCGGTGACATCGCCGCTTTCGGCGCGTTCCAGCAGGGCGGTGGGGACATCTAAGGACACGGCGACCTCCTGAGGTCAACTGGTCTGTGCGACAGGTGATGCGGAAACCCGCGGCAGATCTGCCGGGCCGAGTCTAATCGAAATCGGTTGTCAATAACAGTGGATTGTGGATGAAAGGTGTTCGGTGGTGGCCGTTTTGGCGCACCGTCGAGGTGCTGAATGCCTGGTGGGGCGCGGTTGCTGCCGGATCCGATCGGATGCGCAAGGGCAATCGGTCGGGTCGGACCGGTGTCCGGATGTTCAGGGGGCTGCGCATCGCGACCGGGATGCCGGATTCGGCCGGAACCGGCGTACTCCGCGCCGGGCTCGTCGTCCGAGGAGGGGGAATCGGGCCTGCGAGATAACGGGGATTTCGCACGATCGTGACCGTTTCACTCTGGAGTTTCAGGCGGCTTACCAGCGCTTTTGCTGGCAAGGTTGCGATATGGTCACGGGGCGGTAGAGTTACCGTCACAACGGATGCCTAAACGTTACGTTTACCGGGCTCGAGTCTGGGTCCGCACGCGGGGCGTTCGTGAACATGTTGACCGGATAGCGAGGACGGACATTGGCGCACCATCGATCAGGCACCGGTTCCATCACCGTTATGAGCCTCATCGGCGACGAGGTCCGCGTGCGGCCGCATCGTCACCGGGCCGAAGCCACCGCCGTCGAGAAGGTCCGGGCGGCCGCCGGGGCCGCGGTCGCGGCGGGTGCGATCATCGGTACCGCCTCGCAGGTCGCGCCGGCACTGGCCTACGCCGCTCCGCTGCTCCCGGGTGGCGGTGAAAGGGAGGCCGCCGAGGCGGAGCCCGCGCCCCCGGTCGCCGAGGAGATCGCCCGGCCCGCCGAGCAGCAGGCCGCTGCGGCGCCCGTCGCAGCGCCGGCTCCGGCGCCCGTGCAGGCCGCCGAGATCGCGGCACCGGCTCCCGTCGCCGCGCCATTCGGGTTGAGCAACCTGCCGCCCGAGGTCGCCGCGCCGCTGGCCCATGCCGAACAGACCCTCGAGCAGCTGCACCAGCAGTTCGCTCCCGCACAGGTCGTGCGTCCGGTGGCAGGGGTGGTGAGTTCCAGCTACGGCAGTCGCTGGGGTGCCATGCATTACGGCATCGATTTCGCCGACGCCCTGGGCGCGCCGATCAAATCGGTCGCCGACGGCACGGTGATCGAGGCCGGGCCGGCCTCCGGCTTCGGTATGTGGGTCCGCGTCCTGCACGACGACGGCACCACCGGCGTCTACGGCCACGTGAACGATATCTATGTCGCACAGGGGCAGCGGGTGAAGGCGGGCGATGTGATCGCCACCGTCGGCAACCGCGGCCAATCCACCGGTCCGCATCTGCACCTCGAGATCTGGGACCAGGGTGGGAACAAAATCGATCCGATGAGCTGGATGGCTTCCAAGGGGGTGCCACTGGAGTGGGGACCCTCGCACTGAGTTCCTCGAACTCCCTCGACCGTCCGATCCTTTCCGGCCCCCCAGGGCTGCAAGGAGACCTACGAACCTCCGGCGTGACCGAACTGGCCGAAATCTTCGAACCCGACTCGATCCACGGGCGCGTCTACGCCACCCTGGTGCAGCGGCCGCGGTCCGGTGTCGCCGATATCGCCCGGCATACCGGTCTGTCCGAGTCCGCCGTCGAAACGGCTCTGGACGAACTGTCCGAGCTGCGCGCGGTTCTCCGGGTGGTCGATACCGACGGCACCCCGCGCTGGGACGCCCACGCCCCGGAATCGCTGTCGGAGGCCGAAGCCCGCCGCCGGCGGCAGCAGATCAGCACCATGCACGCGGCCGCGGCCCGGCTCAGCGAAACCTTCCGGTCGGTGCGGCGCGCCCAGGGCTGGAACGGTGCGGTGGTACCCGTCTTCGAACGGGCCGAATTGCTGGCGGATTTCGAGGCGCTGCACGCCAACGCGGGATACAGCGTGAAAATGGTGGAGCGCAGCCCGCACCTCAGCGATGCCGAACGCGACACCCGGATCGCCGATCTCAAACAGGCCCGGATGGCCGAAGGCGTCCGGTACCGGATCCTCTACCAGGACACGATCTATCAGGATGCGGACCGGCTGCGGCATACGCTGGCCACCAACGCCCGCGGGGCGCAGGCCCGCACCCTGCCCGACCCGCCCTTCAAGCTCATCGTCGCCGACGACGAGCGCGCCAGTCTCGTCCTGCACGCCGACGAACGCCGGCCCGATCCGATGGCATTGCGGATCAGCGGGTCACCGTTGCTGGATCTGCTGGTGCGCAGTTTCGATGTGCTGTGGACGCTGTCCGCGCCCATCTCTGTGCAGCCGGCCGCCGACGAACTCGACGAACGCGACCGGGCCATTCTCACGATGATGAGCATGGGTGCGACCGACGATACGATCGCGCGCCGGCTCGGGATGTCGCGGCGCACGGTGGTCCGCCGGACCGCCCGGCTGCTCGAACGGCTGGGTGCAAGTACCCGGTTCCAGGCCGGGGTGCAGGCGATTCGCCGCGGCTGGCTGTGAACTGATCGCAAGACGGATTCGGCCGATATGATGGCCGCACCGCGCTCGCCCCGGGCACACCGTTTCTCCGCCGTACGGGCACGCGGGGGCCGGATCCTGGTTCGATGCGAGAGGGTGAATGCACTCGAATGGAAACTGCCCGTCGTTCTTCTCGTGGCAGTCGCCGGCGTCGTGCGGGCACCCCTCCTCTCGGCCAGTTGCTGACCGCGGCGGTGGAATACGCCCCGGACGAGGTGGCGATACGCTACAAACCCCCCGGGGCGCCCGCCCATCAGCGGGGGCTGACGTATCGGGGACTAGACGACCAGTCCTCGCAGGTT
>NZ_JARWOV010000128.1 GCF_029868855.1 Nocardia carnea
CATGGGCCACGATATCGGGACGTAGTTCGTTCACGGCCGCAGCAACACCGAGCGACCACTTCGTCCGGTCGATCGGACCGAAATGGGTATCGGTGACGACGACGACTCGGGTGCCGTCCAGCCCCGGGCCGAGTCGCGGCAGGATGACGTCCACATGCTTTATCCGAGGAACTCGCATCGCCTCCCGATTACCCCAGACCAGGAGAGCTGCGGTGACGAAAACGACCGCTGCGGCCACCGACCGTGAGCGAACCGGGTCTTCTACGCCCACGAAGGCAAGTGCGAACCGCGCGATGGTGCCGATCACCGACCACGCGAAGAGCACCCACACGATTCCCAGGATGGAGTCGCCGATCGTACCTGCCCAGTCGAGATGGCGGCGGCCGTGGCTCAATACCAGCGTCACGGGTAGAACTACGAGAGTTGTTGCGAAGGCCGCTGTTCCCAGTACGACCACGGGTGCCGGCCACTGAGTCCCGGACATCACCAGCGTCCACCATGGGACAGCGAAGAGGACCAGCAGCACGGCGACGATCGTCGTGGTGACCGCAAGTGCCCGAAGGGGCCCTGATGAGGTACGCGAATCCGATCGGATCGCCGTATCCGGCGACGGAGTGCTCACCACCTCGATACTAATTCAGTTCTCGAGGGGCTCCGCCGAAGTCAGCGAAGTCGCTCGGCAAGCCGGGCCAGCAATGGCCGCTGGCCGGTGGTCAGCTTGTCGTGCGCGGTTGTCAGATCGAACCATTCGACCCGATCGACCTCGGGGAAAGCGCGGTACTCGCCCGACCGCGGCGGCCATTCCATCTCGAATACCCCCGGCACCACCCGTGCCGGATCGAGCTCGCCCTCGACCGCCCACACCGTGACCTGCTTCTTGCTCCGTCCGCTGCCGTACCGCACTTCACCCAACGCAATCCACTCCCCGTCGGGCACCGGCATACCCAACTCCTCGTCGAATTCGCGGGCCGCGGCGGCGCGGTCCTCTTCGGTCGCCGGCTCGTACTCACCCTTGGGGATCGACCACGCCCCCGAATCCTTACGCGCCCACAGCGGCCCGCCCATATGCCCCAGCAGCACTTGCACCTCCGGATCACGACGAAACAGCAGAACTCCAGCGCTGTACTTCATGGCGTGCAGTCTGCCCGAATGCCTCTCAGCAACCTGAACCGCCGAGAACGAGCCGAGTACGTGACACCCGGGGTGAACCGTCACGGCTACGGGACCGGCTTCGGTTTCAGACCAGCGCCGGTCCGAGTGGCGGAGTTCGAGCGTAGTACGCAGCTTCGTACTCGGACGGGCTCAGATATTCCAGCCGGAAGGCAGGCGAACCGCCGGCGCAGGTTGGCATGCAACGGCGCATCCGTCACGCCGCACGCGCAGGTAAGCGAGGGACCCTCTCGCTCACGGATGGTGCGACTGGGACAACAACGCAGATGACGGAGCAGGAAGTGGTCCCCGATGACGGGGCCTGGCAGCGCATAGCCGACAGGCTGGACGAGATCAGTGCAATCGCCGTCAGCGCGCTGGAGATCGGGAAGCCGTACAAGGACAGCTGCCCGGCGCGTCAGGACGACCGAAGGCCGCGGCGGGTGTGGCGCGATATGTGATGGCTGTCGAGGTCAGATCCCATTCGGGCGGGCCGATGGAAGTTCGCTCCAGTTCGAGGAACGCTGTCGTGCCGTCGTCGGTGGTGGCGACGTTGCCTGTGACTGATCACCGTATCCGTCAGGTGACCACGGCAGCTATGACCGAGAACGCACGTATGCGTGCGTGTGCGGAAGTTCAGGCGACGCTTTCACGTTTAGCAAGGAATTGGTCGAGCAGGTCGAACAGCACTTCGAGGATGCGGATTTCCTCTTCGGGGGTGACGTCTGTGTCAGCGTCGCACTCGGGCAGCGCGATCTGTGTGATCAAGGCCGACCACGCGAGACTGCTCCTGCGATGAAAGTGGTGGGTGAGCAGCCACTCGCGAAAGCCGTCCAGCCCTCGACCTCCAGACCGGCGGGCGGCGTAGTCGTAACCGGCCAGGAAACACGTCGCACCACGAACGGTAGTGAAACCGATGAACATGCCTGGGCGCGTCGCAAACTGCCGTAGGTACTCACGTTCGGTCGGATTGTCCGGGTACGACGGCATCCACCCCTTGCTGCGCCCCCACTCGGCAAAGTGCGCATCGAGGCCTGCTGATCTTTCCACCTCGCTACTTCACCATTTCCGCGGTGATCGTGCATAGACGCCTGAGGCAATGAACGATGAAATATCCCGGATCACCCCCGACGCGGCGATACTTGCGCCGGGCCGGGGCTTTCGGGGACCGATTCATGGCGCTGCCCCTGCTGATACCCCCCTCGACGCCTGATTCCGACGTCCAGCATCTAGAACCGGCCACCTCTTCGTTTCCGTCGCCGACCCCACGACCGCTGGCTGAACACAGGATTTCGCCGACCTTCAGGGCTCAGTCCAGGGCTATCGGGTTCCGGAATTGGCAACCGTCCCAGCCGATCTGAGCGCGGTTGTTCCAGGATTGGGTATTGACCGGCAATGTCCGGCTCTGTTTGTCTGTTTCCGGTTCGTCTCAGGGTAGGCGGGCAGGGCATGGGGGTCGAAATGTTCCTTCCGGTACTACGTTTCACGCGCGTCATGGTCGCTGTTGTGGTGATGCTGGCCGGTATTGCTGCGGTGCTGGTAGTTCCGGCGCCGTTGGCGATGTCGCAGCCTCCGCCTCCACCGCCGGCGGTGGATTGCCGGGCGTTGAGTGGGCAGATCCAGGCGCACACGAACACGATCGCCACGCACAACGCGAGTCCGCCGAACCCGCGCAATGTGCCTGCGGTGCAGGCCTACAACACCCGAGCTCAGCAGCTCAACGCCGAAAAAGACCGGTTGAACGGGCTGGCGCAGCAGTGCCGGGACCAGGGCTTCGACGTCCCGGATGTCGGTGAACAGCCCGCCCCGCGGCCGCAGAATCCCGCGCCCGCGCCACCGGCGCCCGCACCCGCGCCGCCGCCGGCCCCCGCTCCAGCTCCGTCACCGGCGCCACCGGTAGCCGCAGTCCCCGCGCCGCCGACTCCCGCGCCCGGCGGGGGCGCGCCGGGTTTGAGGGCTTCCCCGGCGGCGCCGGCCGCACCGGTGGTCGGTCAGCCGTTGCCTCTTCCGGTCCGGCCCAGCACCGTGGTGTCGAATCCGCGTATCACCCCGGGTAGTGCCTACAGTCCAGCCCCCGCGGGCTTGGGCGCTCCGGCACCGTTGCCGGGCAGTGTGGCCACCAACCCGCGATTCACTCCGGCTCCTGCGCAGCCGTTGCAGGCGCCAGGGTTGAATACCCCGGCGGGGCAGCCCGGGATGACACCGACCCAGCAGGAGTTCTACGCCACCGCCTCACCGTTGCTGGACGCGCTGAAAGCTGTCCCGTTGCCGTCGAACGCCGGTGGTGGGCAGGTGTATCGGCTGCCCGACCTCGACGGCAGCGGCCGATACAGCAACAGCGGACCGGCGCTGTATGTCGGCACGGGTAGCACCCGCGCTTTGGCCGGGCCACTGGACCCGCTCGGTCGGCCCACCGGCTCGTTCGGCTATCTCGATGCGGCCGGCGCCGCGAGCCCCAACACAGGGATCCCGACCATCAATGTCCCCGGCGCCGCCGGCGCTTACCAGCGTGGGCACCTGTGGCCCAACCGATACGGCGGGCCGGGCAACGTTTTACAGTTCCTTGCCCCGGAACTCGGTGCGACCAATGTCGGTGCGATGCGTGTCTATGAGAACCACCTGGGCCGCATAGCCACCGGTGCGGTGCCCGGGATTCCCGCCCAGAACATCTCCTACCTCAAGCTGCCGATCTACATCGACGACAAAGTAGTGCCCGACTATTACCTGCTGATCGCCTGGGGCGATGCAGGATGGAACCTGCCACCGACCTACGTGCAGAACTTTTAGACCGGGAAGGGCACCGATGACCGCGCTCGACGACCTGAGGACCCTGCTACCCCCGCCACCGGGCTACGGCCGCGACTTCGACTGGACCGGGGTCGAAGCCCGGCTCGGCGTCTCCGCACTACCGAACGACTTCAAACAACTGTTCGCCACCTACGGCGACGTGCGGTTCTGCAACGCGCTGCGGCTGTTCCGACCCAGCCGGGAAGCCTACCTCGACCTGGCCGAGGTCACCCTCGCCGCCCGTGAACCCCTGGCCAGCGACGAGTTCGGAGACTTGCCCACCACGGTCCCCGATGGGGTATCGGTCGATCCCGCCACCCTTATCCAATGGGGCGGATCATTCGGCGGCGACTACTGCCTCTGGGATGCCCACGATCCCGACCCTCAACGGTGGAGCCTGGTCTTCACCGACATCGACAAAATCACCTGGGGCTTTCACCCCGGCCCGGTCACCGGCTACCTCCTCGACTGGCTCCACGGCCGAAGCGCACCCATACCGCTGTGGCACCTCGACAACATCCTGTCCCCAGGCACAGCACCATTCTGCGAATTCAACGACCCCGACGACCCTTCCGGCGCCACCATCGCCGAACGCGTCGACGCCACGCAACAGACCTTATGACTGTCCCATCAACAGTTCGACTTGGTTGTAGTCGACGCCGATACCGAGACCGAGGGTGAGTTCGGCGTGACCAGGTCCAGGGCCTTACGGCGAAACTCTTCGGGATAACGCCTTGGCACGAACAAGTCTCCTTCGATGACTTCGTGACAAGGGTCAAGCAAACCAACTCCGGAAAACCGGGGGAACATCGAGCCCGCCGAGGAAGCGGGGATCCTCGATTCCCACACGGGTGTGTCCGGCAGCTAATTCAAGCGCTGACCAGGCAGCGCGGCTCGCCGATAACACAAACCCGACTCCACGGCGCAATAACCCGTGGCAGAAAGAGACCGGCATATAGACGTAGAATTGCCGAGGGAGTTTCTCGTCCAACCGGCGGTTTATTCGGCGGCGCGGCAAGTACTCGTACGCTCGGTTTCGGTGGGCGGCCGCCCTTGTTCCTATCTACCGATCAGTTCGGGAGGTTCGGGTCATGCGAACCGATGGAGACACCTGGGATATCGTGACCGGTGTCGGACTCACTGCGCTAGGAGTGGCGACCTTCCGAGCGCTGGAATCCGCCGCACCGAGTCCACTCATCCAGGACGCTTACGCGGAGCTGTTCGTTCGCGCCGCCGGTGAACCAAAATTCATGGACATTCTGGCGGATCCGCCAACTCTGGCCGGCGCTCCACTCGTACCCGGATTCATGGGGATACGGACCAAATTCTTCGACGAATTCTTCCTGTCGGCCGGCGCGAACGGAATCACACAGGCGGTGATACTGGCCGCCGGGTTGGACACACGGGCGTACCGGCTCGACTGGCCCCCGGGAACAATTGTCTACGAGATCGATCAACCCGATGTGCTCGAGTTCAAGAACCGGGTACTGGCCGAACACTCGGCCACACCGCGCACCGAACACCGCACAGTGGCCGTGGACCTGCGTTCGGACTGGCCGGCCGCGCTGGCAGCGGCCGGAGCGGATCCGGCCGCACCCACGGCGTGGTCGGCCGAAGGCCTGCTGCCGTACCTGCCCGAAGAACTGGAACAGCACTGGCAACGACCGCGGTACCTGTCTGCGGTACGGGACCCTCACTGACATCCATCGTGGGTGACCTGGACTCGATCCAGAACTGGGCGGCCTGCTGACCGGGGGCAGCCAGTTGCTGCCGTTCGGCTTCGAGCCGGGTACCTCTGGTCATCGCAATTCGAGCTGCGCCGAGTGGTCCCGAACCGGCTTACCGACAGAAAATAGGTATTCGCGGGGTTGTTCGGCCGACGTGGTGACGTCGTAGGTCGGTCGACGATGAACCCCGATCATGGCCGGCACGACCACACGGGGTCTCGATGAGCGAACCGAAACAGGAGACGGTAGACCGCATGAGCGGCGACAGACCGGACTGCACGGAAACTCTGCTGATTCTCCGGCGATGTCGCGGATGCGGGAAGGTATACGCACCGCCCGTCGACCGCTGTGTCTCGTGCCTGTCCCGCCGTTTCGGCGGTGTGGCGGTTTCCGGGGCAGGATCGATCGTGTGCTGGCGGGAGCTGGCCTGTCCAATTCGGGCGCAGGCCCAACCGGTGGCGCAGACCGTCGCGATCGTCGAACTCGACGAGGGACCGTGGGTATACGCGACAATCGAAGGGGATCTTCCGCCTGCCGTGTCTCATCGGCCGCGGGTACGGTTCGAGAAGCCCGCCCGCGGGGACAGGTTCCCGGTTTTCGTCGTCGGCACCGGCCGGACTCACTGACCGTGGCAGATACGACGCCGTGCACCCAACCTGCACGGCATACGACCCTATTCGTCACAGAGACTGTGGTGATCGCGGGCACCGCAACCATCGGGTGAGCGTCGCGACTGGGTGCCGCTCACTCCGATCATCGACACCGACACCGACCCGCAAGAATCGTATGTCGCCGGGCTCTGTGGGCGGTCTTTCGTCTGGGACGCCGACGGACTGAACATCTTCGCCACCGGCACGCGAGTGAAAACGCGCTGGATCAGTGGCGAGGATTCGTCGCAGATTGTGGGGCAGGTATTACAGCGCTTACCTGTCGGCGTCGGTCGAGCCGGCGGTGTCGATAATTTCCTCGATAGCAGTCGGATCGTCTGGCGAGATGGCTTGGCGGTGACCGGCGACGCTCCATCGGAACAGGAGCGGGGTCGGAGTTTCCCCAGACTCGTTCGACGACGTCTAGAACGGAACCGCACGGGACTGTGCCCGTCGCCGGCGCGGATTCTGGCCACTCCGGTCGCGAGGACGTCGGCGAATTCGGGACTTATGAGCCGCGCCGGATGAGCGGTGTCATGGACAGTGTGCGACGGCTCGTCCGGCAGCGACCGGATTTGGCAGTTGACTGAACTATATGCCACATCGTTGCAGGTCAAGCGATTTTTGACGCCTTTCCGCGCCGGGCGTGGGGAAAAGGTCGAGCGGGGTCCCTCGAGACTTTCCGTACCGGAAGCCGGTCGGCTGGAGAGGCCCTCGCACGCACTACGGGGCACTTCTGACGGGATCGATATCGGTTATTTCCGAGCTATTGCTATGGCCGTCACGCCGGAGGAGTGTGGGGGCATCGGTGGTGCCACCGGGGTGCTGCCCTGAGCACAGCGGGAGTGAATCGTGTACGCACGTTCTACGACAATTCAAGCGAAGCCCTCCGCGATAGACGCCGGGATCACGCATATGCGCGACCAGGTCATGCCGGCCCTGGAGGCCATGCCTGGCTGTATCGGGATGTCGTTGCTGGTCGACCGGGCGTCAGGTCGCTGCATCGCGACGACATCGTGGGAGTCCGAGGAGGCGATGCGCGGGAGCGCCGATCAGGTACATTCGCTCCGTGACCGCGCCGTCCGGTTGTTCGGTGCCGATTCGGCGCAGGTCGAGCAGTGGGAGATCGGGGCCATGCACCGCGACCATCGCATACGCGAGGGCGCGTGCGCCCAGATCACTTGGGCCCAGGCCGACGATCTGGGCCGGTTCGACGCAGCGGTCGAGACCTACAAGTCCATGGTGGCGTCGCAACTGGAACAGATGCCGGGATTCTGCAGCACAAGCCTGCTGATCGACCGGGCAACCGGACGCGGCGTCGCATGCGAGACGTTCGACAGCTCCGCCGCAATCGAACGCAACCGCGAACAACTCGAGATCCTGCGCCGCGAAGGCACCCGCCAAGCCGGTGTCAACGTGCTCGAAGTCGGCGATTTCGAGATCGCGCTCGCCCATCTGCGCGTCCCCGAGCTGGTCTGAGGGCAGATACGCCGCGACCAACGGCTTGTTCAGAGAATAAGGGTATCGGCCGCTTCCCGGCACCGCTCCGCGGCAGCCGTCGATCGGGCTGAGGGCTCACGGTTTCAGCACCCAACCTTCAGGCGGTGATGACAGCAGGGTCGCTGCAAGGTGCTGCGGAGTGCCGTGCGGTTCAGACCGCGCGGGTAAACAGCAGGCAGCGTGAGCCCCGAACGGATCAGTTGGACGGGCTCTCATCGGCGCTCGGGGCGGGCTGTTGGAGCCATCGCCGGTAGGTTTCGTGCCGGAATTGGTAGGCGGTGCCGTTGACTCGTAGGAGCCCGTTGCGGCGAGCCCAGTCCAGGAACACGGTCGGCCGCGCCGCGAAAATGCCGGTTCTGCGGAAGATGAGCGTCGCGGTGAAGAACCGCCCGGACGCGCGGCCGATCAAAAGCCCGAACGTGGTGGCGAAAACAACCGTGAGCACGGGCCCGGTGGCCAGGTGAGCAGCGGAGGCCGTTGGGTCGTTACTCGCCTCGGCTCTGGAAATGGCCAGTGCCATCAGCGCGCCCGCGGATGTGATTCCGGCAAGTGCTCCGACTATTGCTGCGGCGCGCAGATCGTTGCGGATCAAATGGCGTTCATCGATGGTGTGGCGTAGTTGCTCTTCGGCGTCGGCGGAGAATCCGATCACGAGCATGAACGTCAGCGCGGCGATGATCCCAACGACGAGTCCACTCGAGTGATAACTGCCGAGCAATCTGACAAGGATCCCGACGCCCGCTCCGGCCACCAGACCCAGAGCGAGGCCTTTACGCCACCTGGATCGTTTTGTCGCCTGCCATACCAGACGAGTCGCCGGCACAGTTCTCCTCGACCCGACCACCACACCGACGGCCAGGCCGAATGTCAGTCCGAATGCGGGGCTGTAGATGAGTCCGACCAAGAGTCCGAGGACGATCACGCTCAACGTCAGGTGGAGGGGGGTGGGTATGGATGTGGTGTTCCTTTCGGGCTCGTAAAGAAGCAGTGCGCTCGCAGGGCCGCCGATGAGTAAGGCCGAGAGTCCGGCCGCCATCATGATGAGGACGGCAGCCGTGACTGCGTGCCAAACGCGGCCTCGGGTGGTTCCTGCCAGTTCCCAGATCTCGTCGAGCCGGATCGCGGTGCCGTCACCTCCGGTATTGCGGCGGTGTTCGAGACAGCGGGCCAGCGTCTGCATCCACGTGTGGACGTTGTCGCTGGTGTAGGCGCGGTACCGTTTGTGCTGTTCACGGCCGATGACCGCAGCGGGGATCTGGGCGGCGAACAACAGGTCTTCGACAGCGTCCGGGGTGGCGCAGCCGGTGAGGCGCTCTGCGGTGGTGGGGTCGTGGTGCAGGGCGTTGACGGCGAGCCCGAGCATCCAGGGGGTGTGCAGCGCGGTTGCCAGCGCTGTGCCGGGTTCGGTGCTGATGCGTGTGCTGACCTCGGTCCAGGTTCCGCTGGTCGTGCCGATGGCGTCTCGGTATGCGGTGAGGTATTCACCGACGCGGTCGGGCGGCAGGGGTTGCAGGGCGACCGTCGCCGCGCCGTGCAGGCCGTTGTCAGCGCCCAACTCGCAGAGTTTCCAGAACTCGGTGGTGCGGCATACGACGACGACCGGCGCATTACGCCAGGCTGTGGTGTTGAGGTGGTCCAGCAGAGCGCGGGCCCTCGATCCTCGACTGTCGGGGGTGTCCATCTCGTCGAGGCCGTCGATCACCGGCAGGATCAACCCGTCATCGACCAGCTTGCGCGCCAGCACCGGTCGTAGCTGCGGATAGTCATAGCCCAGCCGGGTGGTCAGCCAGCCGGAGAAATCCTGCTCACCATCCCAGCCCGCGGCATTGACCCGGACAGGCACCGGCTGTTCCGCACGCTGCGCATCGGTGGCACAGTTGCGGCGCGTTTCCAGCAGGCCCAGCACCAGATGGATCGCGGCGACGGTCTTGCCGCTGCCCGGCTCGCCGAGAACGACCAGACGTGGTAGCGGCGGACCGAGCAATTCGTAGTAGGCGGCGATATCGGACACATCAGCGGACTCGATGGTCTCTCCGGACGTCGACCGCGAAACGGTGGTGAACCCGACCCGCATGAACACCCCCGGCCCTCCTCGGAGATCCTCGCGCAGCCGCCTTTCGGTGCTGCGCACTGTCGCGGCCAGCTCATCGGCCCAGCCGGCGACAGTCGCCCGATCGGTCGGCGGCCGCCACCACCGCCACAACGACATCGACGGTTTGATCAACGCGGCCCCTGCCCGCACGAGCCCAACCTCCATACCTGACACACGAAACAGACTGCCACCACCGGCATCTCGGCGCACTGTTCACCGAACTCATGGGCGCATCGTGCCGCAGTTCGTGCTCGTTGCCGACCCGTCCGGGCCGCAGGCCTTCCGTTCCCGCGCTGCGCGAGCGGCCTCGCTCGCAACGGGCGGCGGGATCGCCCTGGTCTGGGCCTACGACGCCGGAGGCTGGGAGGGATCCGACGGCGGCTCTGACGGTGGTTCGGCCGGTGGTGGAGGTGACGGCGACGGAGGTGCAGACGGCGTACCCGCAGGCTCTAGGTCCGACGGTGATTCAGAGCGCGCGGGCGGGTGTCCCCCTGGAGCCGGAGTTGCCTCCTCTTCCTCCATCTCGCCCGAATCTGGACTCGGCGCCCCGCTCGGGTCGCGCTGGCACCCCACGGCATATGGTCGGTGCCGTAGCCCCCCGGATTCGTGGAGACCGAACGGGTGGCGGAACGACTGCACGGCCCCGAAGGTGCCGGCATTCGCGCGCAGAGCCCCCTTCGGAAGGGTCGCACAGCCGGAGGAAATCGCGTCCGCGGTCGTGTATCTGGCATCGCCCGAAGCCACCTGGGCCGCCGGAGCCATTCTCGATGTGAACGGAACTTCCCATCTCCGGCTCGGACGGCTACCCCGGGGCGCACAGGGAGCGGCTTTCCCGCAGTGTGGTCGCTACGGAGCTTCGGGAAATTCCGCCGGAAGTAGTGCGAGGGGGCGGTAGCGAGCAGGATCATTCCTCGTCCGTTGTCTCAGTCGACGAAGATCTGCCCGGCAGGCCGCGTGCCGGTACCCGGCGACGGTTCCAGCGCCGGCGAGCCGAAAGGTCGGGGTCGCCGGGGAGCAGGACGGTGACTCGGACCTGGCCTCCGGCACTGGGTTGCGCGTCGGCGAGTTCTCATCCTCGGCCGCCCGAGTCGATGTCGGGTGTGGAATACCCGCATCGAACTCGCCGGCGGTGCGCCGCCGTACGACGGCCCGGCCGGTAACCCTTCGGCGACCGGTCGGCGCTGCCCGCGTACGCCCCGCCGGCGGGGCGCAGACGCATGCCTGTCCGTAGGGAGGAATAGACTCGAGGTTCTGATGGTTGACACGACAGCATTCATGGTCGTCGACGTGAGGAACCTGCGACAGTGTCCGTGCCGCTGAGCATTCTCGATCTGGTCTCCATCCCCGAAGGCTCAACGGCCCGCGACGGCATCGCTGCCTCGATGGAGGCCGCCCGGACGGCAGACCGACTCGGCTACCGGCGGCTCTGGTTCGCCGAGCATCACAACACCGCCAACCTTGCCGCCAGCGCCACAGCGCTGCTGATCTCTCGAGCCGCCTCGGTCACCGAGCGGATCCGCGTGGGATCCGGCGGTGTGATGCTCCCCAACCATGCGCCGCTCATGGTTGCCGAGCAGTACGGGACCCTCGCCAGTATCTACGGCGACCGGATCGATCTGGGCCTGGGCCGTGCCCCGGGCACGGATATGATGACCGCTCGTGCGGTGAGCCGGTCATCCAGCGAACCGCAGGCATTTGCCGAGCACATCTACGACCTGCAGGGCTGGTTCAGCACAGCCGGAACCGCCCGGAGTGCGCCTATCGTGTCGGCTGTCTCCGCAGGCACCCAGGTCCCCATCTGGGTCCTGGGTTCGACGGTCAACGGTGCCTCCATCGCCGGACAGCTCGGCTTGCCTTTCGCCCTCGCCTCGCATTTTGCGCCCGACCAGCTGGACGAGGCCGTCCGGGTCTACCGGGACACATTCACCGATTCCGCACCCACCGCGCAGATCGCCGAGCCCTACCTGATGGCGGGCATCAACGTCATGGTGGCGCCGACGGACGATGAGGCCGAGCGCGAGTTCACCACGCTCGAACAGATGTTCCTCGATATCCGCAGCGGCCGGCGCCGCAAGCTCCAACCACCCGTCGACCCCGAAGAGCTTGCTGCCCACGGCGGTCGTGATCACACGATGCTGCGTATCAAGGCAGTCGGCGCGCCGCGGACGGTCGTGCGGGAACTGGAGGAATTCGTGGAGCGCACCGGCGCCGACGAGCTCATCACCGTCACCTACGCCTACGACCCCGCAGTGCGGCAGCGGTCCCTGAAGCTTCTTGCCGGCGAGTGGTTCGAGCCGCCGACGGGTGTGCCCAGTTAGCGGGGAATCGAACGCGGACCCGAGGTGGCATCGGCGTCGCGGTAACCTCCCTGGCAGCGTCGACCACCGACCTTCTGGCGTCGGGCACACGGCCGAGCTGCGAATCGCAGACGCGGATGGTCGTATCGAGTGAGTCGCGCCGGAATACTGTAGCGATCCAGCTGTCCAGCGGAATCGCACCGGCGATCCGTCGTCGGTGACGGCCGTTGTGTGGAAAGCCTCGATCTATGGGCGCAGGGTCGTCAGAACCTGTTGTGCGGCATTTGCATGGCCGGCCGCGTCGGCAACGAGGTCCGTCCGACACGTCATCGACGCCCGGCGCAATATCGGCGACGCGGAATCTGGTCCAGATACACGAGCGAACCGACTTCCTCGAGCGCCCCTATTCAGTCCCCGTGACACAGCTGCTGAATCCGGCGATGCCGCGGCGAGCAGCCTCCTGCACACTTTTCAATGCTCCGACATCCGACATCACCGCCCGCAACGACGTTCTCGCGGCCGCATCGGCGACATCGTGCAGTTCATCCCGGCTTTTGCCCTGGGCGTGGAACCGGTATTGAGTCCCCTCGTTCAGGCTCAACGCCGTGCGCGCGAACTCCTCCGGTGACACGTCGATGAACTCGCCGGATGCCACCCCTTCTTCGATAATGCTGCAAAGTCGCGCCGACAACTCGTCATAGTCGCTTTGGAAGTCGCGGAAGACATCCGGCTGTTTCTTCGCTGCTTCTTCCAGATCGTAGAAATTCAGCGGTGCCGTGCACATCTGGATCACATCCCGATGAAGGACGATGTAGAGCCGGACCGCCGCCGGGGAATCGTGGTGCGACAACACCCGTGCCGCCTGTAGCGATGCCCGGTTCTGGTCCATGATCTCCCGCAAGATCTCGTCTTTGGACTTGAACCAGTAATACAGCGACGATTGACCCATGCCCGCCCGCGCCGCGATCGCTCCCATGCGGGTGGCCGCGAAACCTTTTGCCGCGAACAGTTCCGCGGCGGCAGTCAGAATATCGCCGCGAGGGTCGTCCACGACGATTCCACTTCGTCGCGGACGTCCCCCCTGCGATGGCACTCTGGTCATACGGCAATGGTAGATGGTTCTGCCGTGCCGGCGATCATCGATACCTCCGGATCTCATCGGATCTGATTGTGGCCCTCTATGATTCGACATACCGTCGGGGTAGCTTCTGCCGGAATGCCGAACCGACCGACTAACCGGTGGCGGCGAACAGCGCTTCGTAATCCGCCGGTTCCTCCTCGATCACACCGTATTCGACAACTGCCGCCCCGTAGTCGCGCAAGGCCTGACCGTCGTCCTCGGTGGGGAATTTGGGAAAGTTGACCTGGTCGATGATGCCGGCGTCGATGCCCATTTCCGCGACGGCTACCGCGCCGACCCGGTCGGGGTTTTCCTGCGCGAATGTGTTGACTTCGACCATCGCCGCGCGGAAAGCCTTGACGACCTCGGGGTTCGATTCCGCGAACTGCCGCGATGTCGAATAGTAACCGGCTACCTGGTCGGGAAAAGACTGAACGCCGGGGGCGATGATTTGCTTCCAGCCTTTGTTGAGTCCGGGCGTGCGATGCGGCTCCGACACCCATATCGCGTCCACGTCGCCCCGTTCGAGCGCTTCCCCCATATCCGAGAACGGGAGCTGGGTCCACCTCAAGCCCTCATGGCTCACACCCAGTTTGTCGAGGGCGCGGCGGATGTGTACCTCGCCGATATTCTGCAGCGTATTGACCGCGATGTTCTTGCCCGCGAGATCCTTCGGCTCGTCGATTCCGCTGCCGGGGAGTACGAGGACACCGTGGTCGTCTTCGTCGGGTGTGCAGCACGGCGCCCAGGCCGGCTGCACCAGCTGTAACGGCAAGCCGGAATCGATCGCCGCGAGCTGGCTCACCGTATTGGAGTAGCCGAACTGGTTTTCACCACTGAGCACGCTGGGGATCACGGCGGCACCGCCGTCGGCGAAGCTGACTTGTACGTCCAGCCCGTGTTTCTCGAAGATCCCCTCATCGATTCCGACGAACAGCGGGGCACTGAGAATCGCGGGGATTGTCCCCACGTTGACCTGGGCGAGTTCGCCCTCGGCCAACGCGGAATCGGCGCTACCGCCACCGCCGCACGCCGTCAGCACCACGGCGGCCGACGCGACGGCACCATAGCGCACGGCGCGGGAAAGTTGTTCGAACATCGTTACTCCTCATCATTTCGTGTTACGCGCTGACGAGGTTCGCGTCGTTGCGGACCATCTCGCGGATTCGGCCGAAAACGTGGGCGCGCAGGCGCGCGAATTCGGGCAGGGATTTGGTTTCGATCTGATCGCGACGATCCGGCAGGTCGATATCGACGATCTCGGCGACACAACTCGGGGAACGGGTCACGATTGCCACCCGGTGGCTCAGGTACACCGATTCGTCGACGTCGTGCGTCACGAAAAGCACCGTGGTGCCGGTTTCGTCACGCACTCGCAGCAGCAGGTCCTCGAGGTCGGCGCGGGTCTGCGCATCGACCGACGCGAAGGGCTCGTCCATGATGAGAACCGCCGGGCGATACGCGATCGCCCGCGCGATCGCGACCCGCTGCTGCATACCGCCGGACAGTTGGAACGGTTTCTTCTGCGCCGCCTCGGCGAGCCCTACTTCGTCCAGTGCCCGCGCGACTCGCTCCCGGCGGTCGGCCGTGCTGATGCCGTTCTTCATCAGCGGCAGTTCGACATTTTTCGCCACGGTGATCCACGGCAGCAACGAGCGTGCGTAATCCTGGAAGACCACCGCGAAGTCGAGCGGTGGGCCGTCGACGCGCCGGCCCTGGAATGTCACCGAACCGCTCGTCGGCCGGTCGAGACCGGCGATGCACCGCAGCAGAGTCGTTTTCCCGGCGCCGGAGGGGCCGACAATACTGAACAGTTCCCCCTTTTCCACGCTGAACGACATATCGGCTACGGCTGTGAAGCCGCCGCCCTTGACGGGGTATGTCTTTTCCAGATTCGACACGATGAGCATCGGCCGCTGCCTTTCTTGGTAAGTACAACTCGTGCGAGAAGGGAATCCGGCGTCAGTTCGTGCCGGAGCGCCGCGGGTTGCACCATCGCAACAACCGTCGTTCGGTCACGGCGTAGAGGGAGGTCAGGAGGAACCCGAGGATTCCCAGGATCAAGATTCCGGACCACATCGTCAGCAGCTGGAACGTCGCCTGTGCCTGCGTGATGACGAAACCCAGACCCTGCTGGGCGCCGACCATCTCGCTCGTCACCATGAGGATGAGGCTGAGCGGGATCGCGATCCGCACACCGACCAGCACGCGCGGCAGCACCGCCGGGAACACGATGTACAGCTGCCGGCGCAGGCCGCGGATGTGGAACGCCTGCGCCGAGGCCAGCATCGTCGGATCCAGCCGGCGTGCACCGTCGGCGGTACTGAGCAGAACCGGCCAGACACAGCCCAGTGCGATGAGAAAGATCTTCATCTCGTCGCCGACCCCGAACAGCATCATCGCGAACGGGATGAGCGCCGTACTCGGAATCGCCCGGGCGAACTCCAGCGTCGGCGAAACCATGCGTTCGACCACCGCGAGCTGGCCGATCACCAACCCCATCGCGACCCCGGTGACCACCGCTATTGCCAGCCCCGCGCCGAGCGTTGTCAGACTGGCGCGGACATTCGCGAGACCTTCCGGTGTCGTCCAGTACTCGCCCGCCTCGGCGATGATCGCCGACAGGGCGGGGAAATAGACGTTGTCGCTGTTCTCCGACAGCAGGAACCACGCCGCTGCCGCGCCGAGCGCGCCCACGATACCGAGGGCCGTGCGGCCACGTCCCGTGGACAATGCCGCTGTCACTGTCGTCATCGGATCTCCCCCGGTCCCTGCGCCGACAGCAACCGCGTCTCCACGCGGCGCATCAGCGTGTTCAGCACGATCCCGGCGAGACCGCTCAGCACGATGTAGGCGTACATGCGCGCCGGGTCGCCCGCAGACCGCGACATCGTGATCTCGTAGCCGATACCGGGCATCTGGATGATGATCTCGGCGGTGACGACGAGGATGAGGGCCGTCGAGGTGGCCAATCGGATCGCCGTCGCCAGATACGGCAGCATGCTCGGTACCTGGATCCAGCGGATCCGCTGCCACAGCGTGAGGTGGTAGGACCGGGCTGTCTCGAGGGCGACCGGATGCGCCGCCCGCACGCCGGCGATCGCCGGCACCAGCACCTGCCAGAACGCCGCGAAGACCGCGAGGAACAGCGCGCTCTCCGCTCCGGTGCCGATGGTGAGGACCACCAGCGGGATCAGCGCGACCGACGGCACCGGGCGCAAGAATTCGATCACCGGTCGCAGCAGTGCTTCGAAGGGGACGAACAGGCCGAGCACGATCCCCGCCGCGGTGCCGAGGACCACCGCGATGCTCAGGGCCGACAGCCAGGTGCCGACCGTGCTCGCCAACGCCGGCCCCAGCTCCGGGCCGGTCAGTTCCGCGGCCAGGGTGGCCGCGATCTCACTGGCGGGCGGAAAATAGTCGGCCGGCAGGATATCGGCGCGCGTCAGGATTTCCTGCAGGGCGATCAGACCGGCGATGCAGGCCGTGGTCTGTACGCGGCGGCCGAGGGCCAGAGATATGGCGGCCCGCTGCTTCGGCAGCGGGATCGCGGTGACCGCGGTCATGATTCGAACTCCAGGTAGCGGTTGATCTGGAGATTGCCCACGCCGGACCGGTATTCCTTGCGGGTCCGCTCGTAGTCGAAATGCAGCCGGGAATAGTCGACCATCTTGTTCGCGACCGGAATGCGCTGCTCCTGGAAATCCAGCAGCGCCGCGCCGACGTCATCGTGCGTGCTCAGGCATTCCGCCAGCAGCTGGCCGTCGATCAGCGCCTGATTGGCGCCCTGCGCCATCCCGGGATACATCGGATGGGCCGAATCACCGATCAGGGCGACCCGCCCGTCCACCCATCGGGTGAGATGTTGGCGGTAGTGCCCGATTTCGCGGCCGATCACGGTATCGGGTCCGCTGCTCGCAATGATGCGGGGAACGGGGGTGGCGGTCCAGGTGTCGTAGACGCCGCGGAACTCCTCGAACGCGGAGAGTCCCTGGCCGGAGCCGTACCAGTAGGCGTGGGTGGCGTCGATGGGGATCCAGCCGAAATGGCCTTCGGCGCCGAAGACGTCGGCCTGCACACCTGCCGGAACGCCGGCCTGGGCGAGTTCGAAGACGCCCCGCCACCGCACGATCCCCTCGTCGGTGAACTTCGGGGCCTCGCCCAGCATCGCGTTGCGGATCCGCGACCCGATACCGTCCGCGCCGAGCAGCAGATCGCCGGTGGCGCTGCGGCCGTCCTGGAAATGCACGGTGACGTTCCCGGCGGTCTGCGTGTACTCCACCGCGGTGGTGTTGAACTCGATCTCGTGCGGGTCGAGCGCGTCGGCGAGCATGGCGTTCAACCGCCGCCGCCGGGCCCCGGTGATCGGTGCGCCGAGGTCGGTATCCCACGGGCCGACATCGGTATCCGAGGTGAGGGTGCCGTCGCTGTCGAGGGCCCACCATCGCTGCATCGCCGCCGCGAACGACCGGAATTCGGCCCCCAGCCCGAGCCCGTCGATCACCCGGACCCCGTTGGGCCAGATGTTGAGGCCCACACCGGCGGTCCGTAGTTCCGAATCGGCCTCGAAGATCTGGACCTTCCAGCCCCGTTGTTTCAGGTGCAGCGCGGACGATAGTCCCGCGACTCCCCCGCCGCAGATCAATGCTGTTGGCACGATTTCTTCCTTCCGAATCGTTGTGCGGTCCTGGACCGCAACCGGCTCACGGGCGGTCCGGCGACATTCCGTTGAGCCGTTCGAATGCCTTGATGAGGGCGCCGTGATCCAGCCCGCCGTCTCCGGCGGACCGCAGCGCCTGCACGAGCTGGGTGATGACACCGGTGAGCGGTACCGCGAGCCCGGCCTGCTCGGCGGCGGCCAGCGCGATCTTCAGATCCTTGTGGTGCAGGTCCAGGCGGAATCCGGGCGCGAAATCGCGGGCCAGCATCTTCGGCGCCTTCACCTCGAGTACCTTGCTGGCCGCCAGCCCACCGTTGAGTACCGTGAGTGCGGCCGGCACCTCCACACCGGTGCGCCGCAGTAACGACACCGCCTCCGCCACCAGCGCGATATTGCCTGCCACGAGCATTTGGTTGGCGGCCTTCACCAGCTGGCCGGCGCCCGCCGGGCCGACATGGACGGTCGTCGCCGCCAGCGCGCCGAGTACCTCGCCGGCCCGACGCACCGCGTCCTTTTCGCCGCCCATCATCACCGCGAGGGTTCCGGCCACCGCGCCGGCTTCCCCTCCGCTGACCGGTGCGTCGACGAACGCCACGTCCTGCTCCGCCAGGCGCGCGGCGAAATCCCGGGCGGCTTCCGGAGCGATCGTGCTGCAGTCGATGACCAGCGATCCCGGCCGCAGTGTCGTGGCGACCCCGCCGGTACCGAACAACACCTCCCCGACATCGGGAGAGTCCGGAAGCACGGTGATGACGACGTCGGCCTTCTCGCCGACCTGCGCGGGGCCCGTAGCGCCGGCGGCGCCGCGCAGCTCGAGTTGCTCGATCTTGGCTCGCGAGCGGTTGAACACCACCACGTTGTGGCCGGCGTCGACGAGATGGCCCGCCATCGGTGCGCCCATCACACCGAGTCCGATGAATCCGATATTCACAGCCGTCTCCTCAGTACCCGCGCGACAGATCGACGACATTGCGGAATTCGCGGCCGTCGACGAGCCGCCGCAGGTTGTCGGCGAACAGGTCGACCTGGCGGTCGCCCAGTAGCTGGGATGCGTGCGAATCGTGCGGGAACACCTGGGCGCCCGGGGCCTTCCACAGCGGATCGTCGGCCGGTAGCGGTTCGGTGACGTGGCAGTCGATGAGCGCTCCGCTCAGCCGGCCCTGTTCCAGCGCGTCGACGAGTGCGGCGGCATCGTGGATCGCGCCGCGGGCGACATTGGCCACCCAGCCGCCGGGTTTCATCGCCGCCAGCGCCTCGGCATCGACGAGTCCCCGGGTTTCCGGGGTCAGCGGTGCGGCGATCACCAGGTAATCGGATCGGGACAGCGCCTCGTGCAGCCCACTGGTGGGGAATGTCTCGTCGAAACCCGGGACCGCGTTACCGCGACGATTGATCCCGATCGTGCGGATGCCGAGCACCTGCGCGATCGCCGCAGTTCTCGACCCGATATTGCCGGTGCCGAGCACGGTCATGGTGGAACCGTCCAGTTCACGCGCGGGAAGCTCCGTCCAGGCCCGTGCCGCCTGGTTTTCCCAACGTTCCCGCAGCATCTTCGCCTGCGCGAGGATGGCCGCGATAACGGTCTCGGCGATGGCGTTGGCGGCGACGCCGGAAGCATTCGCCAGGACGACGCCCTCGGGCATGATGCCCACGAGGTGCTCGGCGCCGGCGCTCATCGATTGCAGCAGTTTCAGGTCCGGGTTGAACAGCTGTTGCAGTCCGGGCATCTTCAAGATGCCCTGCTCGATTTCGATCTCTTTCTTGGCGCCGCTGGTCTCGACCATGATCGCGTGCGGTGGACGCTGTGGCGAAGTGCCGGCGTTCAATTCCGATACGGGGATATGTTCCAGCCACACATCCTCGGCGACTCCGGTGATCCGGCGCTTCTGCTCGGCGGTCAACCAGATTCCGTCGTCGGGATCCGCGGCGTTCTGTACCGCCTTGGGCAGCCCGGCAACTACGACATTGAGTGACACTCGTCCGTTCTCCTGATCTCGGTCTCGGATGTATTTCTCGGCAGGGCAGGTGTGGTCACGGCCTCTCCGCGAGCTCGCGCAAGCACAGATCCACCTGCCGTTGCTCCTCGGTGCGGATGCCGGGGCGGCCCGCGATATGGCCTAGAGGCGAGATCAGCTCGCGTACTTCCCCGTGGTCGATCCAGGCGGCCTCGAGGTGGTTCTCGGCGACCGTGAAGTAGGTGTCGGTCACCGAGGGCATGAGAACGGTGCGGGCGGTGATGCGGCCGAGTCGATCCCGCAGCGATCGGAAACTTCCGCCGCCGTCGGCCGCCCGCCACATCTCCAGCGCGGCCATCAGGTCGCCGGCGTGCATGACCTGGTGATCCTTGCCCCACCGTTCGAGGACATCGCCAGTGCTGAGGTAACCGAACTCGCGGTACACCTCCTGGGCGAAGAACTCCTCGCAGTAGGCCCAGCCGGCGTACACGCGGCCGAACGCGTCGAGGCGCTCCAACTCTGTCCGGCCGTCTGGCTCGTTGCCGCGGCGACCGGCTGTGAGTGTGGCGCCGACCGAATCGAGGAAGACTTCGTTGATCGGTGAACACCGCGCCGCAGAACACAGGGCGAAGACGGCGGACGTACGCTCGGGATACCTGGCCGCGAAATCCAGCGATTGGATACCCCCCAGCGACCACCCGGCGACGAGGCGCAGTTGCCGTACACCCAGCCGGCCGAGGACGTGTTCCGCCGCTCGCGCGCAATCTCCGACCCGCACTCGCGGGAACGTGGTGCTGCTCGTGGAGGGAGACGACGAGATCCCGCCACCGAAATGGTTGACGACGATCACGAAGTGCTCGGCCGGGTCCAGCGGACGCCCCGGTCCGATCCACGCCGCGTAGCCGAGATCGTCACCGGTGTAATAGGTGAACAGCAGCACGGCATTGTCGCCGGAAGGCGAGAGCGACCCGTGGGTCCGAAAACCGATCCGCGCATCGTTCAGCATCGCACCGGACAGCAATGGGAATATCGGCAGTCGAAGCGTTTTCCGCTCGCTGTATTCGGAACTCATCGTCAACACCTCATCGGGACCTCGGTACTGGACTGCTCAGAAGAACTTGAGGTACCGGTTCCGTTCCCAGTCGGTCACCGCGGTGGTGTAGGACTCCCACTCGCCACGTTTGTTGTCGATGAAGGACTGCCACAGCTTCGCCCCGCACACTTGTTTCGTGAAGGGGTCGGCTTCGAATGCGTCCACTGCCTCCTCGAGGGTTCTCGGCAGCAGTGCGAGACCACGCTTCCCGTAGCCGGCCGGGTCGACTTCGTAGAGGTTCTCGGTGTGGAAGTGCTCCAGCTCGACCTCTTCGCGCACACCTTCCAAGCCGGCCGCGAGCAGCAGCGCCGCCGCGAGGTGCGGGTTGGCCGCCGAATCCACCGCACGACATTCGACACGACCGCCACCGAGCGGGATGCGCAACATGTTCGTACGGTTGTTGTTCCCGCAACTGGCGAAGATCGGCGCCCACGTCGAGCCCGACATACTGCCTTGGCGTACCAGGCGCTTGTAGCTGTTGACGGTCGGCGCGATCACCGCGCAGATGGCGGCAGCGTGCCGGACGATGCCGGCCGCGAAGTGGTATCCGATCGCACTCAGGCCCGCACCCCGCGGGTCGTCCTCGGAGTCGAAGAGATTCAGGCCGCCGTCCAGCGCCGCGAGCGACATGTTGAAATGCGCACCCGAGCCCGTACGGTCGGCGAACGGTTTCGGCATGAACGAGACGAACGCTGCGTGCTTTCGAGCAACCTCGTTGGCCATCAACCGGAAGAACGCCACACGGTCGGCCATCGACAACCCGTCGGCGTAGGCGAAGTCGATCTCGAACTGCCCTTGGGCGTCTTCGTGATCGAAAGAGTAGACGTCCCAGCCGAGTTCGTTCATATGGTCGACGAGCTCGTGCAACCAGCCCAGATTGTCCAGCAGCGTGGGCACCGCGTAGCAGGGCTTGTCGAGGGTGTCACGTTCACTGATGCTGCTGGGGCCGGTGGGTCCGTCTGCGAGGACGAAGAATTCGGCCTCGACGCCGAGGTCGAACCGGTACCCCATCTGCTCGGCAGCCTCGATCTGCCGACCGAGGATGTTTCGCGTGGATGCCTCGAACGGCTGACCCCCGACGTAGAGATCGGACAGGAACAGGGCGACGTCCTTGCGCCATGGCAGCACGAACCCGCGATCCAGATCGGGATGCGCGGAGAGCTCCTCGTCGTTCACCTCTTGCGGCAGGCCGTCGAGCGCCGCCCCGGTGAACAACTCCGATCCCTGCGCCATCTGCACGAAGTGGTCGATCGGCACCATCTTTCCCTTGATGTTGCCGTGCAGATCCGTGTAGCCGGCGATGCTGAACCGGACCCCCTCATCCTTCAACTGCTTGGCCATGATTTCGGCCTCGGCCGCGTCGCGCACCATCGTCGACCCCTCATCCCTAGTTTCGATTAACTATCGAAACCGTAGAAAGGCGATATTTCCCGAGCACTGCGGTCGAGTTAAAAGGGGATTTCCCAGGATGGCTTTCGAGCGCCGGTCAGTGAGGGACGGTAGCGCTCCCGGCCGAGCGAACATCGGCAGACGGCGAACTACCTCCACTCGCCGAGGGGGTTTGCGCAGCAGCCGCCATTGAGCCCGGCGGCCTGATCCAGCACACGGCCTAGCGTGCTTTCCAGTAGGTTCCGGCCTGTATCGCCTTGCGGGGAACGCCCGCTGCGTGCAGATCTGCGCACAGCGCTTTCGCGAAGGACCGTTCGCCGGCGATGCCGACCTTGTCGGGGATCATCGACGTGGCCTTGTCCAGAACCGCAGCCCGAACCGCCTGGGCGGCCCGAGCGTTGCCTTCGAGGCGTGGCAGCCGGATGACGGTGACGTGCGGTCCGATGGCAGCATCTTCCCCGCCGAAGCTCGCACCTTCGATGTAGACGGTCGTCGGGACAGTTTCCGGGGTAGCCTCGGCGACGGCAAGCGCGGCCGGCGCGCCGGCTTCGTCTGCGACCAGGAGCTGCCACCGGATATCGCGTGAGACATAGTACTTCCGGCCCTCGTCGATGACCCTGACCGATGTACCGAGTGCTGCCTCCCGCGTCCAGTGCGAGAGGGGCGAGTCGCCGTGTAGTACGACATCGAAGTCCATCTCCAGTAGATCGGGCCGGAACGCACGCACCGTCAGTCTCCGGCGAAGTGGACGGGACAGAGCGGCGACGAAGGCATACTGCGCGGCACCGGTCCATGGATCCGCAATAGCGGGCACCACCCATCGCCTGGCTTGCTCGTCCGGCCAAGGGATGAACACGGAGCATCGATGGTCGCCGCCCCGATAGGAGAAGTCGAGCAGTTCGAACCCGCCCAGCGTGATGCGCACCGTGTTGGGCGAGATATAGGTGCGGCGCATGAGTACCAGATCGAAGCAACGCCGACCGGGCTCGAAGCTCGTGGTGCCGCCGGAGCGGAAAACCCCGAGCGGTGCGCCGACACCGCGGAATCGGTCGAGAAACATGGTGAACAGCCTTCCGTCGAAACGCGTATAGCCAGGCGAGGCCAACTTGATCAGGGCACCCTAACTTACCAGATGGCCTAGGGTGGTGCCGAGGCCGAAGATCTGACCCGAGGAGGACCCGTGCCGGCGCGAAAGCACAGTCGGAACGACGTTATCCGTGCCGCCCTCGGACTACTCGACGACGAGGGCCTCGACGCTGTGTCCGTGCGCGAGGTCGCTCGACGGATGGGCGTCAATGTGAACACGGTGTCGTTCCAGGTCGGGACCAAGGCTCGCTTGCTCGGGCTGATGTCGGATGCGGTGCTCGCGGAGCTCTCGCTGGAGAATCTCCCCGAGGACGGCATCGAACGGGCGAAGGAGGTGTTGGCTCGCTACCGCAGGGTGTTGCTGGCCCACCGCGACGGAGCCCGGCTCACCGCGGGCAACGCGCCCCTGGAGAAGCACACCATGATGCTCGCCGAGACTCTCGTCGCTGCCCTCACGGAGGCCGGGATTCCGGACGGCGAGAGCATCAAGACCATGTGGGCGATGTTCTACTTCATGCTGGGCCTCACCCAGGAACAGCAGGCGGTGGGAAGCGGCGCCGTCGACATCGAACGAGGATTGTCCTCCGGTGATTACCCTACGCTGCAGCGTCTGGGGCGAGACGTCGTCGACCTCGACTTCGACGAGCGCTTCGAGTTCGGTATCGACGTACTGACGACGCCACTTCTCGCCCGGACCCGCCACGCCCCGGTCGCCGCCGGGAACGGATCTCCCGACGGTGGTCGGGTCTCTTGAACGCCGACAGCCGCCGCTCGGTCGGCCGCGCGACCGGCGGCCGTGCCGTGCCGGCCGCTCACGCCGACCATCATGCGCCGGACCAACATCGACCATCGGACCCCGCACCACGCGGATCCTCGAGTCGCGTCCGGACCGACACCAGGTAGCGGGCCGCATCGGCACCGTCGATGATGCGGTGGTCATAGGACAGGGCCAGGTATGCCATCGAGCGGACCCGGATGAGCAGGTTGCCGTCGGTGTCGCGCTCGGGTACCAGGCGTTCGACGATCGAGCCCACACCCAGAATTGCCGACTGGGGCTGGTTGAGGATCGGAGTGTCGAAAAGCGCTCCGCGACTACCGGTATTGGTGATGGTGAAGGTTCCGCCGGTCAGCGCGTCCGGGGTGATGGTGCCGGTTCGTACCGCATCGGCCGACTGGGAGATCGCTGCCGTGAGACCGGCGAGGGTGAGTCGGTGGGCATCGCGAACCACGGGAACCATCAATCCTTTCGGGCTGTCGACGGCGATGCCGAGGTGTACGGAGTCGTGATACGTGACCGTGGTGCACTCGGCGTCCAGTGCGGAATTGATGACCGGATGTTCTGCCAGGGCCTGTACCGCAGCCATCGTGACGAATGGCAGGAACGTCAGCTTGTGCCCTGTTCCGGCGTAGAACTCGTCCTTGGTCTGTGCGCGCAGGGCCGCTACCTCGGTCAGGTCGGCCTCGATCACCGTGGTCAACTGGGCCGAGGTGTGCAGTGATGCCAGCATGCGCGCGGCGATGGTGCGGCGGACCCGAGACAGCTTCTCCGTGCGAGTCCGCGTGGGCGCGCCCGCAACCGCCGTCCCGGCCGGGGCGAGCGGCAGCTCGTGTGTGGCCCCGGGCGGCTCCGGATCGCGGGGGGATGCGAGCTCGACGTCGTCCGGTATTTGCACGGTGGTGCCGGGTGCGGAAGAGGAAATACTCTTCGGGTGAGCCGGTGCTGTTTCGGTGAGCGTCGCGATGGTGTCGCCGACGGCGACGGTGGAGTCTTCGTCGTACAGGATCTTGCTCAGAATCCCGGTCGCGGGAGATACGATTTCGGTGTCGACTTTGTCGGTGGCGACTTCGAGGAGTGGTTCGTTCTCGTCAACGTGATCGCCGACGTTCTTGAGCCAGCGAGTGATAGTCGCCTCGGTAACCGCCTCGCCGAGTGCCGGCAGCACAACGGTATGCGCGGTGGATGACATCGACTCAGGCCTGTTCTGTGAGATCGAGTGCGGCGCGGACGATACTGTCGGTGTCTATGCCGTGGTAGCGATAGACGTCCTCGAGCGAACCGGCCTGGCCGAACCGGCTGACGCCGAGTGCTGCCGCGGCCACGTTGTTGATGCCCGCGAGGAAGGCCAAGGTGTGGGGATGTCCGTCGAGCACGGTGACCATGGGGGCAGCGCGGTCCGCGGGGAAGAGCTGTTCGAGGATCCATGACGACGCCTCGGTGAGGCCGCGGCGGGCCCGCAGCGCCTCGAACAGCAGGCCCGGACTGGTAACACAGATGACGTCCGCCGCGATGTTCTGTTTCGCCAATCGGTCGGCAGTCTGGAGCGTCTCGGTGATGACTGCCCCCATACCCACCAGTGTGACGTCGGGTCGATGATGCGCCCGGCGAAGCATATATCCACCAGCAATGACCTGTCTGCGCCGCCGTTCCCGGGCGGCGGGGTCGTCGGGAACCGCGGCCAGGGTCTGATCGACGGGTCGCGTGGACAGCCGGAGGTAGGATGAGGTTCCGTCCGAACGCCCCAGTCGCGCGATGCACGAGAGCAGTGACCACTCGACGTCTATGACGAACGCGGGTTCGTAACTGATACAGCCGGGCTGCTCCAGTCCGATCGACGGTGTCTTGATGGATTGGTGTGCACCCCCTTCCGCAGCCAGCGAGACGCCGGACGGTGTACCGACCAGGATGGACTGACCACCGGCATAGATGCCGTAGGACCAGGGTTCGAGTGCGCGTTCGACGAAGGGGTCGTAGACGACGCCGATGGGGAACAGTGGTTGGCCCCATCTGCTCCAGGTCGCGCCGAGTTCACCTATCAAACCCACCAGATTGGTCTCCGCTATCCCGAGTTCCATGTGCTGACCGGAGGGTTTCTCTCGCCAGTGCATGATGGTCTCGGGGTCGTCGTCGAACCAGTTGCGTCGCTCGTTCGGCGACCACACACCGACCTTGTTGAGCCATCCGGCCAGATTGGTGGTGGAGCTTACGTCGGGACTGACCGTGACTACCCGTTTGGCGGCGTCGGGAGCTTGGCGGCTGAGGTCGAGGAGCACGCGACCGAGCGCGGCCTGGGTGGTGGCGGTGCCTGATGGGGTGCGACCGGTGTCCACCGGAACGTCGGGCGGAAGGCAGGGTTGCACAGGAGGGCGGCGTAGCCTGCGCGCTGTGGCGGCACAGAGCTGTCCGGCGTGACCGGCGGGATCGAAGGCCACCCACGGTTGCGCGGGATCGATTCCGTGATCTGCGGCCACCTGCTGGTACTGCTCGACGGTCAACAGGCTCGAGTGATTTTGCGGGTGCCCTTGGGTTGGTAGCCCTCGGCCCTTGATGGTGTACGCGAGGATGACGGTGGGCCGGGTGTCATCGATTCGCGCATAAGCCGCACGCAGGGCGTCGAGGTCATGCCCACCCAGATTTCGGACGGCTCGGAGCAGGGTGTCATCGTCGAGATCCGCGATGAGCGCCGCGATGCCGTCCGAGTCCGTTGCCTCGCCGGGCAACCGGGAACGCAGTTCATCGGCCGCACAGCGAAGCAGTCGCTGATACTCGGGATTCGGCATCGTCAGAATCCGGGCGCGCAGCGCGTCACCGCCGGGCCGCTCGAAGAGCTGTTCCAGCAGTGCCCCGAACTTGACGGTGATCACCTGCCAGCCTGCCGCGGCAAACATCGCCTCGAGCCGGCCTGCCGCGATATTGGGCACTACCCGGTCGAGAGACTGTCGATTGAGGTCGACTATCCAGACTATCTCGCCGAGATCGGACACCGACGAATCGAGGATGGCTTCCCAGACCGCGCCCTCGTCGAGTTCCGCGTCACCTACCAGCGAGTATTGCCGGCCCTTTCCCGCAGGCCCGACCTGTCCATCCACATACCTTCGTGCGATGGCACCCCAGATCGGCGCGGTGGCGCCGATGCCGACCGAGCCGGTGGAGTAATCGACAGGGTCGGGATCCTTCGCCCGGCTGGGGTAGGACTGCAGCCCACCGAATTCGCGCAATGTCGTCAGGTACTGCGGGTCGAGCTCGCCGAGCAGGTAATTGATCGCGTGCAACACCGGTGAGGCGTGTGGTTTGACCGACACCCGGTCATCGGCGGTGAGTTGCTCGAACCACAAGGACGTCATGATCGACACCATCGACGCACAGGAGGCCTGATGCCCGCCGACTTTCAAGCCAGTCGTGTTGGGTCGGATTCGGTTGGCGTGGTGGATGATCGAGGTCGAGAGCCACAGCACTCGGTCCTCGATCTCGCGGAGCGTGTCGCCACGGGCATCAAACGATGGCGAGTCGGAAATTCGGGTGGGTGCTGAGCCAGTCGTCAAGGTTGCTGCGTCCTTACGTGTGTGAGTTGTTTCCGGCATCAGTTGTCACAGCGAGTTCAGGTGCGTGCTCCTCGCTGCGGCAACGCTGATGCCACACGGGCAGGGGTGATGGCCCGTAGTTCAGCGGTGGTCCGAGGCACGGACCGAATGAGCTCAAATGGGGTGCATAACTCACTCATAGTCGACCACTGGACGGCATTAATGGCAACATATCCTCATAGAATTGAGCATTATGCTCATTTATGGTCGATAACAGTGACTCGGAGGTAAGCATTGTGAGCACGACACCCCCGGTGGATGAGCTCGACGCCCGGATCTTGGAAGTACTCGCCGACGACCCCCGTTCCACGGTGGTGGCGATCGCGGAGAGGACTCGGCTCTCGCGCAACACCGTGCAGGCACGGCTCAACAAGTTCGAGAGATCCGGTGTCCTACGCTCATTCGAGCACCGCATCGAACCGGCTGCCTTGGGTTATCCCTTGACCGCCTTCATCTTCGCGACGGTCACCCAACGCGAATTGGCGGCAATAGCAGAGGCTCTCACGGAGGTCCCTGAGGTGGTCGAGGTCCACGGACTCGCCGGAGTCACCGACCTGCTCATCCATGTCGTCGCGCGCGAAGCCGACGACCTCTACCGCGTCGCCGGCCGCATCCTCGCCATCCACGGAGTGGAAAAGACGACAACCGCGCTGGTCATGCGACAACTCGTCGACTACCGCCTCACCGGCCTTCTCCAGCAGCGAGCAGCGGCCGACCCTCGGTGAAGCGAACGGGTACGCGCCCGCCGCCCTCATTCACGGCGGGCGCATACACCGCAAACGTCTCACCCGCTGATTTGTACTGCCCGACCCTTCCACTCCGCGTCACGCAGTTCGGCCTTCCGGATTTTGCCCGTCGAGGTCTTGGGGAGGTCGACGACGAACTCGACGGCCCCCGGCGCCTTGTAGTGCGCGATACGCGATTTGACGTACGCGATGAGCTCGGATTCCTCGATGCGGGCGCCGGGTACGGGTACCACGAACGCTTTGGGCCTTTCGCCCCATTTCTCGTCCGGCGTGCTCACGACAGCGGCTTCGCGAACCGCCTCGTGCGCGAGGAGGGCGTGTTCGACCTCGATGGTCGAGATGTTCTCACCGCCGGAGATCACTACGTCTTTCGCGCGATCGAGCAGTTGTACATATCCGTCGGGGTGCATCACTCCCAGGTCGCCCGAGTGGAACCATCCACCGGCGGTAGCCCTCCGGGTACTGTCCTCGTCCTTGTAGTACCCCTTCATCACCCCGTTACCGCGCATGACGATCTCCCCCATTTCCGTGCCGTCCGCGGCGACATCGACCAACTGACCGGTGGGCGTGAGCTCCTCGCGGACGACCCGCACACGGTCACCGGTGAGAAGCCCGACTCCCTGACGCGCCATGAGCTGCGCTTGGTGCTCATCATCGAGCTGGCCCCACTCGGGCTGTGGCTCGCAAACAGCGTAGGGGCCGTAGGTCTCGGTGAGTCCGTACACATGGACGACCGAGGCGCCCATCGCGCGCATCGCGGCGATGATGGTAGGGCTCGGTGGTGCGCCACCATTGGAGATGGTGAGCGGAGCCGTGAGCGCGTGGGCCTCGGGAGCGTGCGCGAGCATGGTCAAGACCGTGGGCGCTCCGTTGAGGTGCGAGATCTGATGTTCGTCGATGGCCGACCACATCGTGTCGGCGCGTACCGTCCGAAGACAGATGTGGGTCCCCATCGCGGCGGTGACCGCCCAGGTGGTGCACCAACCGTTGCAATGGAACATCGGTAGTGTCCACAGGTACTTCGTCGACCGGGAGAAGCCGGAGTGATGGACGCCGCCGAGAGCGGTGAGGTAGGCGCCGCGATGAGAGTACATGACCCCCTTGGGGCGTCCGGTGGTCCCGGAGGTGTAATTGATGGCGATGGTCCGGGTCTCGTCGTCGACCTCCCACCGATGGTCGGGGCCGCCGCCACGCGTGAGA
The DNA here is from genome assembly GCF_029868855.1 of Nocardia carnea. Taxonomy (GTDB): domain Bacteria; phylum Actinomycetota; class Actinomycetes; order Mycobacteriales; family Mycobacteriaceae; genus Nocardia; species Nocardia carnea_A. The sequence goes on from NZ_JARWOV010000128.1 coordinate 29,808, forward strand.
AAGTCGGCGTAGCCTACCGTGTCCATCGGCACCGGAGGTTCCGCGTCGGCGCTCGGCAGTTCGATCCATTCGCCGACGCCGGCGAAATCCCGGCCCGCGTGGCGTAAACGGTGAAGGAGCTCCCCCTCACCGAACAGGAGACGCGACCCCGAGTGCCGGCAGATGTAGCCTACCTCGGCGGGTGACAGTCGAGTGTTGATCGGCACGAGCACTCCCCGTGCCAGGGGAACCGCGTAGTGCGCTATCAGCATCTCCGCAGAGTTGGTCGCGAGGTAGGCGACGCGCTCGCCGTCGCCGATTCCGGACGCGGAGAGGGCTTTGGCCAGCTGTTGCACCTCCGCAGCGAACTCGCGGTAAGTCCAGCGGCGGTCACCATCGATGATCGCGATCTTCTCGGGCATGACTTCACCGGCCCGCTCGAGAAACCGGATCGGTGTCAGCGGCACGTCAAGACCTGTCATGTGAGTACTCCTCCTGTTTGCGACGACGTGAACGAAACCAGGTACTACAAGGGGATTTCGGACCGAACAGCGCGAAGCCCGCGAGCGGGTCACGACGAGGCAGCGAGCCGGTGCGTGGTTCCGTCGAACGCCGATGCCACGTTCACCAGATGCGTCGACCCCGTGTCCGTGCCGTCCGGCCACCCCACGACATGAACGTCGGTGAGATCCAGCTGTCTCAGCACTGCGGTGACGGCCCCACGCGCCAGCTCATGATCCTTCACGGCGTACGTGTGGTGGCAGTCTGTGTCGGTCCGGAGGTAGATGAGCGTCCCGCCGTGCGTCGCGACGCGAATCCGATATCGGTCCAAGAGTTCTCGCCATTCACTCCGACCCGACAGCGGGTCGTCGTGTCGGCATTCGGCGACCACATAGACGGTTGCCGTCGAACGCGGCAGCCCCGATGCTCCGATCAGGACCGTGTGCAGTGCGCCGGTCACGCCGTCCTCGAAATCCACGACTCGGGCCGGCTTACCGGCGATCGAGGCTGCACGTTCGGCCACCGCCCGCACCCGCCCAGCGTGTCCGTAACCGTGATGGACACGGTGCTGGAGTACATCGTCGACGCGCAGTACCGGCAACCGGTGCCTGCGAGCAAAAGTGCGCAGAGCCGCGCCCTGGAGTAATCGCCCATCACTTCCGAGCACCGTCGCCATCAGTGCTACCGCAGCAACTCCGGAGATCTCACAGAGGTCGACAGCCGCTTCCGAATTGATGCGTTGCGCGAGTACCCCGCGCTCGGAAGCCCTGATCGGCAGCACATGCCCGGGGCGGCACAGGTCGACGGGCCGGGTCATCGAATGAGCCAGTACGCGAGCGGTACGGGCACGATCGACGGCGCTGATGCCGGTACCGATACCGGTCGCGGCGTCTACGCCGACCCCGTAGACCGGCGTGTGGGCATCGCGCAGGCCGGGACGCACCATGGGCGGCAAGTCGAGTTCGTCGGCCCGGCTCGAACGCATCGCAGCGCACAGGAATCCTGAGGTGTACCGGATGGCCCAAGCAGTCCACCGCGCCTCCGCCAGACCGCCGGCAATCACCACGTCGGCACGTTCCCCGTCAGCACTACCTTCGACGATCAGCACGGGCCGGCCCAGCGCCAGGTCATGGGTGGCCGCCTCGACCGCACGGATCGCGATGGGATCGCCGTTCATCGCTCGTCGATGCCTACGAGAGCGCGGTATCGGCTGTCGTGGAAGATGAGAGGCTCGGCAGCCTCATCTATCGCGCTGCGGTCGACCTGCAACAGGACCACCTCATGATCGCCGGCGGGGATGGAGCTCGAGATGCGGCAGTCGAGCCACGCCGCGGCATCGGCCAGGAACACAGCGCCGGTGTCACCGGCGAACCAGGACAGGCCTGCGAAGCGATCGACGTTCTTGGCCGCGAGTTGCCGAGAGGCAGCCTCGTGCATGGAGGCCAGCACCGAGACACCCAGATGGCCGCCCTTCGTCAGTTCTGGCCACGTCGTGGAGCTCAGTTGCACACAGATCGATACCAGCGCGGGTTCCATCGACACAGGAGTGAACGAGGTGGCCACAATGCCGGCCGGTCGGCCTTCGCGCAGTGCGCACACAGCGGCGACGCCGGTCGGATAGCGGCCGTACAGCCGGCGCAATCGGGCGTTGTCCAGTACCTGGTCCCCGGACTTCACCGGGCAGAAATCATCCATGCCACACCAAACCTTCTGTATCGAGATCAGACGAAGCTGTGGGAGCAACGCCGGAGAGTTTTCGCCGACGGAGTCGTTTCAGGCTCCTCGGCTGCGCGCGTACTCGATGATCAGCGAGGTGACCGCCTCGAGACACGCGTGTCCGATGTCCACGGAGGCGCCCGCGGGGTCGCCGAGGATACCGTTCGAGGAAACCGAGTCGATGCCTTCGCCGAAGGCTCGCTGTAGCAACTCGTGGTCGACGATGCCGGTGTATCCGCGCGCGAACTGTTCTGTTCGCACCCGCTCCGGATGGACGGCGAGCATCACCGATGTCTCGGCGATATCCGCGTGACCGCCTACCTGCGAGCCCAGGTGTGCGATGTCCTCGGCGCAGTCGCGCCATAACTCGAGGATTGCGTCGCTGTCGGTGAACACGATGACCGACAGCGGTGCCAACTGCTGTGCCAGCCGCGCCTCGAACTCGCGCATGACGGGATAGTTTCCGATGTGACCGGAGAACAGTACGACTCGTTCGAATCCATATCTCGCGAGGTGTGAACCGTAATCGACGCACAGCGCCTCGAGGGTGGACGCCCGCAGCGACAGTGTGCCGGGGAAATTCAGATGATGCGGCGAATACCCGACCCGTATGGTCGGGAGTACGAGCGCGTTTCCCAAGCCCCGGGCGATCCGCACAGCGAGTTCGTCGGCGTGGTCGGCGTCCATCGACAGCGGCAGGTGCCGGCCGTGCTGTTCGATCGCGGCCAGCGGCAGAATGGCGGTACGGAATCCCCCGGCTATCGCGCTGCCGATCTCGGTGCTCGTCATGTTCTCGATGCCTACCTCGCCGACACTGCCGAGCCCGGGCGCGGCGGGTACGTCACGCACGATCGGGCCTGATGAATCGGGCGTGCCGCGCGATCTCATCGTGTTCGCCGGCGTCGTACATCTCATCGATCAGGTCGGTGAAGGAGGCGAGGACATTGGCGCGACGAATGGTCGCCTTGAGTGTCAGCTCCCCTGCCTCGGCCGACAAGGCCCGGGGAAGAACCCGAAAGTCCTTCAACTGAAGCGGGCGTGCAAGCTCGGCGTTGACCTCGTCGATCCACCGGCGCAGCGATTCCTCGCGTTCATCGGCGTCCATCTTCTGTGCGTGGACACTGATAGCCAACAACGCCGTCAGGTATTTTCGCCCCTCGCCCACGACAAGGGCCTCGTCGATCAAGGGACTGGTCTTGAGCCGCAGTTCGATGGGCTGCGGACTCACCGACTTGCCGCCGCTGGTCTTGAGGACATCCTTGAGGCGGCCGATGATCCTGACCTCACCGTCGGCCGCCATGTCGACCAGGTCCCCGGTGCGGTACCAATCCTCGTGTACGGCTTCCGATGTCGCGTCGCCGTCGTTCCAGTAGCCGGTGAACAGGCACGGGGCACGGAGCTGTAGCTCACCGTCGGGCGAAACCCGGGCGGCCCACCGTGGGTCGGGGAGACTCTTGCCGATCGTTCCCGGGGCCGGAAAGGACCGATCCCATTGGGCGAGAACGGCACCGCAGGTCTCGGTCGTGCCGTAGAGTTCCCGCAGGTCGAGTCCCCACATATGCCACAATGCCGCCACATCAGGCGTCATGCTTCCCGACGCGGTCCAGCTCACCGTGATCCTGTCCATTCCCACTCGCGCACGTAAGGGCAGGAACACCGACTTCGTACAGAGGCGGTAGAGCACATCGAGGTACGTGGGCAGCTGCCGCCCTTGCCACCTCAGGGCACTGACCTGCCTGGCTACCTTCATGGCAATCGAGTACTCGACGCCGAAGATGCGCCCCGACCGGGAAACGGCCCGCAACATCTCGCCGGCGAGTTTCTCGTGCATGCGCGGCGGCCACACCACCACTGTCGGGCGCACTCCGACCAGTGCTTCGCCGCGCTGCTCCATGGTGCAATAGGTCACGACGAGTCTGGTCATGATCGGCGCGAACACTCCCAGGAGAGCGGGAGCGACATGTGACAGCCCCAGGAAGCCGACCATATCGTGCCGGGTGCGACCGATTTCGGGGTAGGTCATCGCGACTCCCATCACCGAGTACTGGAGAGTGCGGTGTGTGTGCACAACGCCCTTCGGCGTGCCGGTCGAGCCGGAGGTCGAGAACAGCGCGGCCGGTTGATCGATGTCACCGGCGTCGAGGAGACCGGTGAACAGGGTCGGCTCCGCCGCGGCTCTGGTACTCCCGAGCGAGAGCAGCGATCGCCAATCCGTGACGGCCGGCTCATCCGACATGTCGGTCGAACAGGCATCGAATCCGATGCATACCCGCAGATGCGGCAGCCTCGGCGCCACGGCGGCAACCTTGGCGAGATCGGAACCACTCTCCGCAAAGATCGCTGACGCTTCGCTACTTCCGAGCACCTGCTCCAGTTCATGCGGTGAGCTCGTCGGGTAGACCCCCATGAGCACACCGTTCACGCTCAGAATCGCCAGCGCGGCCATGACCCACTCCTGGCGGGTGGAGGACATGATGGCGACCCGGTCTCCTGGTTCGATCCCGAGATCGTGCAGGCCGAGAGCGGCGTGCTGCACCGCTTCGAAGTACTGACCCCAGCTCGTCGGCTGCGGTGCACCGGCTGTCCAGGTCGAGAAGGCGACGGTATCCGGCTCGTACACTGCGCGGTCGCGCAGCATTTGCGCAAAGGTACGGTCGACGGCCTGAAAATCGGACACGGTGGCCAGTGCGGGCACACCGCCGGGTGTCTGCCCGTCCGCCGGGTCCGGTGGCGTGGGGAGGTGTGATGCCATCAACTTGATTCCTTGGCACGCTGTTCGGGGTTCTGATGTCGGATTCGCTGTGTCGCATCGGTGGCCCCGCGGTTGCGGTCGGCGTTCCAGCCGTCACGTAGGGCGCGAGAATGCGGGTCGTCGAAATAGGCGGCGGCCGCGGCCAGGGTACGTCGCAGTGAGATCTCGTCCTGATCGTCGTTCGGGCTGTTCACGCTGGACTTGAGGGCGCCGTACAGGACCGGCGCTTTGGTGGACGCTTCGTACGCCGCGGCCACCGCCGTCTCGACGAGCCGGGTGGGTTCGACCACAGTGTCGACGAGGCCGATCGCCTCGGCGCGGCGCGCATCGAACAAATCACCGGTCAGCAGCATTGTACGGGTCGCGCGTGTTCCCAGCACTCCGACCGCGCGTCGAATTCCTTTGTCCGCCGGCAGGAGACCGTGATTGATCTCGGGGAATCCGAAACGAGCGTGGTCGACGGCCAAGACCTGGTCGGCGAAGAGGGCTATCTCCATGCCCCCGCCTACGCAGTGACCGTTGACGGCCGCCACCACGGGGCGCGGATATCTGTCCATAGCGACGAGTAATGCGTGGAAATCTCGCATCCGGCCGTCGATCTCGTGCGATGCTGTGCCTTCGAGTTCTTTGATGTCACCGCCTGCGGTGAAGAACCTCCCGCCATGACCGGTGAGGACCACAGCCGGCGCATCGGACGATTCGGCGAGTTCCGCGAACAGGCGGGAGAGCTGATTGATCAGTGTGCGGTTCAATGCGTTCGCGGGTGGGCGGTTCAGAGTGACCACCAGGACCCCGGATCGCTCCTCGGCCGTGAACGTACTGGGACAGGCTGCGTCATTCACTGTCACGATGGCTCACCCGGCTGCTTGTCGGCCCGCCGACGACGAAACCGAGCTTCCTTCGCCGTGCGCAGAAGGAAACCGAGCCTCGCGCCTTTCACGGAAGGCCTGCCGCGCCTCGAGATAGTCCGCACCGGCGAAGCCGAGCGTCTCCAGCGCCGCGGAGAGTTCCTGCTGTGGGAGTGCGTTGGTGAGCCACCCGGTGTTCAACGATCGTTTGGTCCAGCGAATGGCTTGCTGGGACCCCAGTGCCAGGTCGTCGGCGATCGCCAGTGCGCGATCGAGGACAGCGTGCTGTGGTTCGGACAGGCTGACCAAGCCGATACGCTCTGCCTCTGCGCCGTTCATTCGTGCTGAAGTCAATTGGTAGTACTTGGCTTTGGCCATCCCCACCAAAAGCGGCCAGATCAACGAGGAGTGGTCGCCGGCCACCACCCCGACGCGAGTGTGACCATCCAGCAACACGGCGTCCTCTGCCACGACGCTGATATCGGCCAGCAGCGCCATCGACAGCCCCCATCCCACCGCCGGTCCGTTGACGGCCGAGATGAGCGGCTTGTCCATGTTCAGAAGATTGGACAGGCGTCGCCGTTCGGTCTCCATGAGCGCGATCGCCTCGTCGAGGGTCGGGTCCGGTTGCGCGACATCCATCCCCGTACAGAACGCACGCCCGGCACCGGTGACGACCGCGACCCGAGTCTCTCGGTCACGATCGATATCGATCCAGATATCGGACATGAATTCGAACATCGGCATCGTCAACGAGTTCAGGCGATCCGGACGGTTCAAGGTGATCAGGAGCACACCGTTCGGCTTGCGTTCAATCTGGATCTCTTCGGGATAGCGACTGAAGACGTCGCCTGCGGCCGGTGCGGTCATCGGGATTCTCCTACTTTGATGCTGCCGTCGGTATGCGAATTCGCGTTCCCGAATGCCTCGACCTCGGCATAATGTGCGGGCCGTGCGTTGCGGATATCGTCCAGGATCGCTTCGGGGGTGCGAACCACGGTGCGCGGATTCTTGAACTTGGGGATGACGTACTTGCCGAAGAGTTCGATCGACTTCATCAATTCACTGTGGGGTAGTCCGTCGATGCGCATGACGAGGGCGTCAGCACCCAGATCGGCGTACCGCTGTACCTGGGCGACGCAGTCGTCCGGGTCACCCACGATGAAACCAGCGGAGTCCTGCAGCATATAGCGCTCGTCACCGAAGTCGACGTGCTTCACCGCACCCATGTACTGGTAGTCGGCGGACAGCTTGGACAGACGTTCATAGGCGTCTGTCGACAACGCGACCGTTTCGGTCAATTGCCGTGCCCACCGGACGGCCTCATCGCGTGTCTCGGCACAGTGCATACCGCCGGCCACCGCGACGAGCTTCTGAGCCTGTAACGGATATGTGTGCGTCGCGCCCACCAGGGCCTCGTCGTAGATACGCAACATGTTCTCGATGAAATCGAAGCCGAGGTAGAAACCGCCGACAATGGCTCCGACACCGAGTTCGGCCGCAGTACGCACCGACTCCGGACTGCCGGTCGCCATATGAATCGGCGGATACGGGGCTTGTATCCCTTTGGGCACAAGACTGCGCGGTGGGATCTTGTAATGCTCTCCGACATAGGAGAACACATCATTGTGCAGCGCGCGGCGGATCACCTCCAGCCCCTCGATCTGCTGCGCCTTGTTCTCGGCCGGCGACACTTCGAACGCGCGTAGCGCGAGTGTCGTGTTACCTCTACCGACACCGAGCTCCACTCGGCCGTTGGACAGAATATCTTCGGTTGCCAGCCGTTCGGCCACGCGAAGAGCATGGTTGATCCGCGTCGGCAACAGAGTGACGAGGTGGATAAACCGAATACGACTCGTCAGCGCCATCAAATAGGGATAGATGACTTCCGGCGCCGAAGTCGTCGCCGTGCCGATCGCCACGTGCTGCTCCGACGTACCGAATGCGTCGAAACCGACTTCCTCCGCCAAAAGCACCTCCTCGACTAGTTCCCGGTAGCGGTGCTCGTAGGTGTGACCCGGAGCCGTCTCGCCTTCGCTCATGAAGATGAACCGCATCATCACATCCTTCCCTCGACGTTAGTAGCGATTAACCTACGGCCACCATGCGGTGATGTCAACAACACAGCAGTGTCAGTGCAATCAAAACCTTTGAATCGGAAATACTCCGCAGCTCAGCAGCTATATTTGATGTCTGCATCGACAGGACTCACGCCTCCTCGCCCCGGGAGGGCAGCCCACGCAGCACGCCAAAGGCGTTAATTACAATTAACCTAATGCTGCTCGCATCCCTCGGCACGAGCGAACGGTCGGCAACGTCGAAGCCAGGCATACGTTCGAGCGGCCCACGGCGGGACTCAGATCGACTCTCGGCTACCGTGGTGTGCCATGATGTCCGACAAGGCAGCCCCGAAGGCCGTCGTGGCCGATCCGCCACGACGTGAGCAACTCCTGGGGGTTGCGGCCGAGTTGTTCCTGCACAATGGGTACGACTCGGTCACGGTGGAGATGATCTGCGCCAAGGCCGGAATCTCGGGCCCTGCGCTCTATCGCCATTTCCAGGGCAAACAAGCGCTGCTCATCGCAGTCGTGGAAAGAGGCCTGCGGTCACTGCACGAGTTCGCCCGGGCAACGGTGGAGTCCGAGCTCGACCCCGCGACCGCGCTGGAAATCATGGTCGATTTTCACATCAGGTCGGTGATGAACGCGCCGCCGACCCCGTTGATCTTCCTCAAGAACGAACACGCCTTTCCCGAATCGGATCGTCGCCGGGTGCGGCGTGAAATGAACCTGTATGCGGAGGAGTGGATTTCGACGGTCATCCCACTTCGGCCGGACCTGTCCGAGCCGGAGGTACGCCTACTCACCCACTCGGTGTTTTCGATGCTGAACGCCATTGCCACTCTGAACAAGGGACTCGATCACGACTCGATCATCGCAACGATGTCACATGCGGCGATCCAGGCGTTGACCGCCATACCACACCCTGACAACAAGGCCCCCTGACCGTACGACTTGCGGCCGACACCACCGGCCGCCGGTATCGCCGGCGTGGGCAATCACAGCCAGCTCGATGTTAACAATCAGTAACACACCTGGAGCTGCCGTACGTCGACGACTGAACGCAGAACAGCCACGGAAGCGCCCATAAGGGGCTGCCGAAGTGGACAAATGGTCTCTTGCCAAGAAGCCGATCACCTTACCAATCCGGTGTTGACAGGATCACACTTCGGCCGTACGTTAATCGCTACTCACATCAAGTTGGCGTCGTCGGCCCGCGCCACCTGGGAACAACGACTCCGCGACCGTTATCGGTATTTGCGCTGACAGCCGCAAATACCGATCACGCTCCCCTTACGGAGGAAGCGAAGTTCGCCCACGCACTTGTGAGCACACCGGCACGCCGAGGCCGGCGGAGAGTATGAGAATCCTGCGTTCGCGAAACCACCCAGAGGAGAAAGTACGAGGGCTCAGGAACTATCGCCCTCGCAAGGCCGGCCCGAAACCTGAATCAGAAACCTATCGCTCCCCCGCTCTCGAGTCCGAGCACCGGTTGCCGCGATCCGGAGCAGTGATCCCGAAACCTATCCAGGAAGGGTTACTACCCGCCTTTCCTGTATTTCGGCCTGGAGGAAAGTTGTTATGGCTATATCGATCTCCCCAACGCAGCGTACACATGCCGGAGCGATACTGGCGGCCTCGATCGGTTCGGTCGCGGCCTTCAAAGGCCTGGAGTCCATGACTCCGCCCGCCCTGCCGATGCTACAAGAAGAGTTCGGCGCCTCGCGTGCGAGTATCTCCTGGGTTCTGACGGGAATTCTGCTGACAGGGCCGATCGTCACGCCGATCGTCGCCCGGCTCGGTGAGGTGTGGGACAAACGCAGGACCCTCCTGGGAGTGTTACTCATCGTCGCCCTGGGAACTCTGACCTCAGCGCTGTCGGTATCGATGCCTGTGCTCATCGCCGGCCAACTCTTGCAAGGCTTCGGGCTGAGCACGGTCCCACTCGCGATCGGGATCATCCGTGAATCGCAGAGCGCCGGTCGAACGAAGTCCGCGAACGGGCTGATGGTAGGTGCCATCTTCGGCAGTACGGCTCTTGCCATGCTGACCGCCGGACCCATCGCGGACCATCTCTCGTATAGATGGCTGTTCTGGGGCCCGTTGATCGTCGTCGCCGGAGTGATCATCACCGTGTGGGCCGTCGTGCCCCCGTCCCCGCAGACTCCGAAACAGAGAGTTCGGGTCGACATGGTCGGCGGCGCACTCCTGGGTTCGAGTCTGGCGCTCGTACTGTTGGCGCTGACCTACGCTCCGGGCTGGGGATGGCTGACGCCTCCCTTCCTACTGCTGCTGGGCAGTGGCCTGCTGACGCTAGGACTCTTCGTATACGCCGAGCTCTCCGTCACCGAACCGCTCATCGACCTGCGATTGATGAAGAACTACACCGTGATCACCGCCGCAGGGCTCATGTTCGTAGCCGGCTTCTGCATCAACGTGGTACTGGTGGTCGTGCCGATGCAGGTACAACAACCCGCCGCAACGGGGTACGGACTCGGTGCAACCGCGACGACCACCAGCGTGATCCTGGTGTCTGCCACGCTGATCGGACTCAGCGCACCACTGGCGTCGTGGTTGGACACGAACATCGGCCCGCGCTTTGCCTCGGCCATCGGGCCGCTCTCGGTGATCGGCTCAGTCTTCTTCATGGTCACCGCGGGAAGCCGGGGAAGCGCACTGATGATAGTGGCAGCGATCCTGTTGTGCGCATTCGGATTCAGCATGGCGATGACCCAGTCGATGAACCTGGTCGTGAGCGGGGTCCCGCCTGAGCGAGTGGCCGCGTTCAACGGTCTCAACTATGCCATCCAAGCGGTCGCCGGTACATTGGGCGCGCAGATCGCCGGCAGCATACTGTCCACCGACTCAGCCGATGCGGCGGACTCACCATCGTGGACTGCCTTCTGTGTGGTCTGGGGAATATGTGGACTCTTGGCCGGCGCCGCCGTACTGCTCGCCTTGACCAACCGGGCCGGCCGGATCCGATGACACACAATGACGCCGCAGCAGTTCGACCTCGCTCACTCAACGATCAGCACCGGAGTCATGATCGACGGCTTCACGCTCTCGGGATCGACCCCGAGGCACGCCAAGCGCCGGGCAGGTTGCCGTACCCGTTGCCCAGATGCATGCCGATGATCATCTGTCTGTCGATCATGTCCTCTTTCCGTGCGGGGGCAGGCGGCGAAGGAGTGACGCACGCCGGCGGCCGGTGAGGCCGGCACGGTCTTCCCTCTCGGGTGAATGGCTTGCTGGTTCGGGGTGGCGCCGAGGAGTGCTAATCCCCATCAGGACGTAAGAGGAGCTAGTCTCCTCTTATATCGAAAGTCTACGGAGGCACTCTCCGTTTAGTCAATGTGAGGTGACCGCCATGCCTGAGAGCGCGACGAGCGGGGCTCGTGCCCCGCGGGCTGATGCCCGACGCAACCGAGATCACATCCTCGCTGTCGCCGAGCGGTATTTCTCCGATCACGGCGTCAACGGGTCGCTCGACGCGATCGCGAAACAGGCCGGCGTCGGCGCGGGGACCTTGTACCGGCACTTCCCGAACCGGGAAGCGCTGCTCGCCGCGTTACTCGCCGCGCGCGACGAGGCGCTCGTGTCCCGGCGCGATGAACTCCGTACCCGGTCGGCCGACGCCGCCGACGCACTCGAGGGCTGGCTCGACGCGCTCACCGAGTGGGCCGGCGCATTCGACGGGCTGCCGGAGCCGCTCCGCGCGGCGACGACGAGCGCTTCTCCGCTGGCCGTGACATGCCAGGGATTCATTACGACCACCGAGGAGTTCCTGCACGCCGCCCAGCGCGAAGGGAGTGCGCGCAGCGGGATCCGGGCCCGGGATCTCTTCCTGGCCGCTCTGGCCACGAGCTGGGCACGGAGTGCGGCCATGGCCGACGACGCGTCTGCCGCAGCCCTGGCCGCTCTCCTCAGAAGCGGGTGGGAGTCGACCACATCCACGACCCGCCCAACGGGCATCACCGACGACAGGTAGCCGAGAAGTCACGCTTGGTGCGGACGTGAACACTCATCAACAGCAAGGAGAGCAACATGAAGCGGATTGGAATTATCGGGAGCGGATCGATCGGGACGGCAGTCGCTCGGCTGGCCGTCGCCGCCGACTACGACGTCCTCATCGCGAACTCGCGGGGACCGGAGTCGCTCACGGACTTGATCGACGAGCTCGGCCCCCGCGCCCGGGCCGGCGAGGTCCGCGCGGCAGCGGAGTTCGGTGGCATCCCGGTTCTGGCCGTGCCGCTGGCCGCGTACCCGAACCTGCCCATCGACGCCTTCGCCGGGAAAACGGTCCTTTCCACCGGGAACTACTATCCTCATCGCGATGGCCGCATCGAGCGGCTGGACTCCCAGGACAGCACGACGGCCGAGTACGAGCAGTCGCTTCTCCCGGGCACGGTGATCGTCAAGGCGTTCAACAACATCCTTTTCCACCACATCCCGAACCTGGCACACTCCTCCCCTCGTACCGCGCTGCCGATCGCCGGGGACGACAGCGAGGCGAAGGCGCGGGTCTCCACGATCGTGAACACGCTCGGTTTCGACACCGTCGACGCCGGAACGCTCGCCGAATCCTGGAGGTTCGAACCGGAGTCCGGTGCGTACACCCCGATCTACGCCGCCGACAAGGACAAGTTCGCTGCGGACTACCTCGCCGACCCCGGAGCCCCCGTTCCGGCCGGCCACCTGCGAGAGCTACTTGCCGCCTCGCATCGTCCCGACGTCGCGGCGCGACAGTTCTGACGGCGACGCTCCAGCGCGATCTGCGTAATGCAGGATGGCGTAGGCGATACCCGAAGCCTCGTCACTGTGCGGCGGCAGGGTCGAGTTGGCCGGTAACGAGGGCCGCAGTGCGGCGATTCGAGTCAGCGCCCGCCCATCGGCCCCGCAGACGGGCAAGCCGGCAGCGACCCGCTACCCGTCGACCTGAATCGCTCCTGAACGGCGCGGCCCCCGCAGTCCGATCGGTCTGGGTCCAGGATCGGTGAACCGCACCGGATCGGCTACGACATCGTGGCGGCCGCGGACGGCACCGTTTCACAAGTTGCGAGTTCGGAGGTGGTTCACTATCCGCCATGACTTCGCCGCCTTGGAGTGTCGATGATCCGCGACCGCCGAAAACGCGGGGACTGAGCGATCTGGCCGCGCACTTGGGCGTGCCCTGGTCCTCAACCGATCCCGTCGGGGAAACTTCGATTACGGGGATCAGTCAAGATTCGAGAACGGTCGGCCCCGGGGAGGTGTACGCGGCGCTACCCGGCTCCAACCATCACGGCGCCGTCTTCGCCCTCGAAGCGGCCGCTCGCGGCGCGGTCGCCGCGATCAGCGACCGGCTCTGCGCCGCGCTACCGACCTTCGTGGTCGACGATCCTCGCCGCGTGCTGGGTCCGCTCGCCTCGTGGATCTACGGCCATCCCTCCCACGACCTCGACGTGTTCGGTGTGACCGGAACCAACGGCAAGACCAGCACGGCCTACCTGCTCAGCGCGGGCCTGCGCGGAGCAGGAATCGAAACCGGCCTGATCAGCGGCGTCACCGTCCACGGGCCCTCGGGCGCACACCCAGCCGCACGGACAACCCCCGAGGCCTGCGAACTGCAACGAACGCTGGCGGATTTCCACGCGACTGGCGCTTCCGCTGTCGCGCTGGAAGTGTCGAGCCACGCTCTCGTATTACACCGGACCGACGGGACCCGCTTCCGCGTAGGCGTTTTCACCAATCTGGGCCCCGACCACCTGGACTTCCACGACGATCTCGAAGGTTACTACTCGGCGAAAGCGAAACTGTTCTCACCCGAGCGATGTGAGTACGCCGTCATCGGCGTCGATGACGACTACGGTCGACGACTCGCCGCAGAAGTCGACATCCCCCACTGCACCTTCTCCACACAGTCCACGGCGGCCGACTTCTACGCCGACCACATCGAGGCCGACGAGCACGGCACAGCGTTTGTTGTGCACGGCGCTGACCACAGTGCCGCGGTCCGGCTCGATCTGCTGGGCCGCCATCAAGTCGACAACACCCTCGGTGCGATCGCCGCTCTCTCAGCGGCAGGAATCGATCTCGATGCGGCGATCGCGGGCATGGAAAGCCTGGAGTGCGTTCCGGGCCGGATGCAGCGGATCGATGCCGGGCAACCGTTTCTGGCGTTCGTCGACTACATGCACAACATCTCAGGCCAGCAACGACTATTCCCCTACCTGCGGTCCCTGACCAACGGCAAGATCATCGTCGTCATCGGAGCCACCGGCGAACGTGATCCGGGCAAACGCCGCCCCCTCGGCTGGACAGCAGCAACATTCGCCGACACCGTCGTCATCACCGACGAAAGCCCCTTCTCCGACGACCCGGCGCGACTCCGAGACGACGTCGCCGCCGGCGCATACGCCGCCGACCACGCCGAAGTCGTACTCGAACCCACCCGCGCCGACGCAATCGCCATGGCCGTCGCCCTTGCGCAACCCGGTGACGTCCTCGTTGTCGCCGGTCGGGGACACGACCCGGTGCAAACATACGGCGCCACGACACTCGCCTTCGACGATCGAACAGAACTCCGACACGCACTGAACCGCGCGACAGCAGACGCCCCACCCCACCGATGACTGTCCCCCTGCGAATGAATCCGCAACCGCCGCCGGCGACCCCCTCCCGGCGACCGAAAGCCACCCCTCGCCCGGCGATACCGATCGACAGGGCTCGCCGTCGATCTGCAACCGCAAACCCTCGCGCCGATCAGGTCCAACGGCGATATCACACCGAATTGAATCCATCACCATGCAGAACAACTGCTGCTATTCGCCGACCTCACCCCCGAGCCGTTCGAGCTGCAGAGTATCCAAGCACAACCGCACCGTGTCCGCACCACCTCCACGGGAAAGTCGGCGGGCGCCGTTCGAGCTCGAAGGTCCCGAGGAGGCTGTCGGTGGTCTTGTCGGCGATGACGAAATGGCCGGGAGCGGTTGTCGCATCGACGGGGCCGCCGATCGCGTCGAGGCGCTGCTCGGCGTCTTCCTGCAGCCGCGGACCTGCAGCGATGCTGAAGTCCACCGATCGGTGACGTCATAGGACACCGATGGATCCAAGTGCGGTGCGGAGCTCTTTTCGCGAGGTGATGGCGAGCTTGGTGAACACCTTGCGCAGGTGCCATTCGACCGTACGTGCGCTGATGAACAGTTCGGCTCCGATGGCGGAGTTCGTCAGCCCGTCACCGGCGAGTCTGGCGATCTGGGACCCGCATGGGTGACGTCCGGACGCCCACCCAGGAAGCGGAATACCGGGGCTCGTGCACCCGGCCCCCTTTCCCCGGGATCGGCGCGAACCGGCGTGACCTGCGAACCGCCACGGGCGCCCGGGTCGGAACATAGGCACCGGCGCTTCCTTCTTCGGCTGCGGGATCAGCACACCTGTTGCCACCGCCCCGACCGCGACGAGGGCGGCCACCATGCGTAGTCCGGATTCCACCCCTGCCTCGGCAGCCTGAACGCCCGGCATCGCATCACCCATACAGGGCCGGGCAGGGAGATAGGTGGTGACCGACACCTGTCTCACCGAGCGGGAGGTTCCGCCGATGGCATCCGGATCACGAACCCGCACCGTGCCGGCCGCTTCCAGCGCATAACCCTGCCCAGAAATCCAACCAATCACTTGCTTGGTTCACCGGCCTGAGCTACGAATTGAGCCGAGGACACCACCCACCGGCAAGAACCACCCATCACCCGAAACACACCGCAACAGTGGAGGAACCCATGGACGATTTCGGTCATCGATCCGGAGCCGCCCTGGTCCTGGGCGCGAGCGGCGGGCTGGGACGAGCGACGGCCCGGATGCTCATCGAACGCGGAAGCAACACCGCGCTGACCTACTTCCGATCGAAGCAAGCGGTCGGCGAACTCCTCGCCACCGCACACACCCACGACCGCACCGCGAATGCCTGGCAGCTCGACCTCTCCGATGCCGACCGGACAGCCGAGGTCGTGGCAGAAGCGGCGGCCGAATTCGGCGGCATCCACACCCTCGTCTACGCCGCAGGCCCCCACGTGCCGATGCTGCACCTCAGCAGAGTCCCACCCGCCGAATTCCAGCGTCAGCTGGCCGGCGACGTCGCGGGATTCTTCAACGCCACCCACGCCGCCCTACCCCACCTACGAACGAGTAAAGGCAGCATCGTCGCCATCACCAGCGCGGGAACCTCCCGGTTCCCCGTCCGCGACGCAATGTCGATCGGACCCAAAGCAGCCGTCGAAGCACTCATCCGGGCAATCGCGGCCGAAGAAGGAAAATACGGAGTACGCGCCAACAGCGTCGGCCCCGGAATGACCACCGACGGCATGGCACACAGACTCATCGGCTCCGGCGAACTCGACGAACACGCACTCGCGGTGGCCCGAACCAACATTCCCCTCCGAACCTTCGGAAACGCCGAAGACATCGCCGAAGCCGTGTGCTTCCTCGCCTCCGACCGAGCCGACTTCATCAGCGGGCAGAAACTCGACGTCGACGGCGGATACAGCGTGTGAGTTACCCTCTCCCCCTTGGTATTCCACACCGACCCACGACCAGGCAGATACATCGACCAGTGGTGAGAGGGTTTCGCTTCCAGGGCCAGTGCCACGCGTGTCCTTACCACACCGGCGACAAGAAGGGCGGCATCGTCGCGGCCGCGGACGGCGCGCTGATCGCACCCCGCCGGCAAACCTCGATGGCGCCGTGGCACCTGATCCGCACCGCGGGCGCGGATCGGGTACACGCGGGTCTGCGCGACCACTGAACCAGCCGCGACGCTGCCGGTATCTCTGCGGGCTCGCAGCGTGTCCGGAGCACCGCCGGAAAGGGCACCGAAGATAGGTGGAGCATTGTCCGGACACGCAGGACAAACGCCGCCCTGTAGCGCACGGTCCGAACCGTTACTGACCACACCACGAGCCGAGAGAGCAGGCCGGTCCCGGAGTTGGACGAGCATCACCAGGAATATGTCGGGGGGCTTCCGGATCGGGACACTCCACGTCGCTGTTGACCTGGAGCGCTCTCCAGGTCGTAGCGTGTAATCGACCCGACCACCCACGATCACAAGGGGATCACATTGGAGCTCGGCTTTCACGTACCGATTTTCGAGATCGACGGCGGGACCGCCGCCATCGCCGGGGAGTTGGCGCGCGTGGGCGCGGCCGCGGAGCAGGTAGGCGCAAGCTGGCTGTCGTTCATGGACCACTTCTTTCAGATCGAGCCCACCGGCCTGCCCGCGGAAGCGAACATGCTGGAGGGCTACACCAGTCTGGGATTCATGGCCGCGCACACCTCCACGATCGAACTCGGCCTGCTGGTGACCGGCGTGACCTACCGGCATCCCGGACTGCTCGCCAAGATCGTCACCACGCTCGACGTGCTCTCCGGTGGCCGCGCTGCGCTCGGGATCGGCGCCGCCTGGTTCGAACGTGAACATCACGGTCTCGGCGTGCCGTACCCGTCGACCGGCGAACGGTTCGATCGGCTGGAAGAGACGCTGCGGATCTGCGCGCAGATGTGGGACCCGGACAACAACGGGCCGTTCGAGGGCAAGTACTACCAGCTGGCCGAGACCCTGTGCGCGCCGCAGCCGCTGCACCGGCCGAAGGTGCTCATCGGCGGCGGCGGTGAGAAGCGGACGCTGCGGCTGGTGGCCCGCTACGGCGACGCCTGCAATCTGTTCGCGTCCAGCACGGAGGAGGTGGCGCACAAACTCGATGTGCTGCGCCGCCACTGCGACGAGGTCGGCACCGATTACGAGCGGATCCGCAAAACCGTGCTGGCGGGCAGTCCGGACCCGGCCGCGCTCGACGATTTCGTCCGGCAGATGGCCGGTTACGCCGACCTCGGGGTGCACACCGCGATCGTGATGCCGCCCGGTGGCTCGCCGGCGGCGTGGATCGACAGCGTGGGGTCGGTCGTACCGCAG
>NZ_JARWOV010000129.1 GCF_029868855.1 Nocardia carnea
TCCGTGAAGGGTCGGGCTGTAATTTCGGAGCCGCTCCGCGGCTCGAGGGTGGGGCCCTCGTGACCCCTGGTCTTCACTCCTCCGCTCCTCCGCTTCGCTCCCCCGCTCCGTCGCTCCAGACCAGGGGCGGGCCCCACCCAGGGGGGTGAACCATCTATGGGGGATACGTGGGTGGGTCGCGGTGGGGTGGGCGGTGCACACGAAGACGGTGGTTCGGTCTATTCCGTCAACCTGCGCCGAGGAGGCGTCCTGGTTCGTAGGCGGCGGCGCCGGAGGGCAGGTCGCCCGGGCGGCCGCTCAGATAGACGCTGACCGTGCCGTTGCCGCTACCGGGCCCGCCCAGCTCGTCCATTCGGCGGACCGTTTGCGCGGCTACGGCCTGCGCGCTGTCGAACAACCGGACGCCTTCGGGCAGCGCGGCGACGATCGTATCCACCACCAGGGGGTAGTGGGTACAGCCCAGTACGACGCCCTCGACGTCGGCGGGGGTACGGGCGGCCGCGTCGGCGACCGAGGCGCGGACCGCGGCCATATCGCCGCGATCCACGGCCTCCGCCAAACCGTGGCAGGCCACACCCGTAACTGTCGCGTCGCCGCCGAAACGGGCGATGAGCTCGGCCTGATACGGGCTGGCGGTGGTCGCCGCGGTCGCCCAGACCGCGACCGACCGGCAGACCGCGGCCGCCGGTTTGATCGCCGGAACGGTGCCCACGACCGGCACCCCCGGACCCAGGTCCGCGCGGACCTGTTCGAGGGCGGTGACACTCGCGGTATTACACGGCAGGACCACAACTTCCGCGCCCAGGTCTCGTGCGGTACGAGCGGCCGAGATCACCCTGCCGACAACCCAGTCCTGCGGTTTCGGGCCCCACGGTGCGCCGTCGGGGTCCAATTGGAGCAGGAGATCCACATCGGGGCGCAGCTTGCGCAGCCACGCCGCGGTGGGCAACAGCCCGAAACCCGAATCGATGAGCGCGACGATCACACCGAACAGGTTATTGAGTGGCGCCGAGCAGTTCCTCCACCGGGGCGGCCGCGGCGATCGCGGCCCGCATCTTCATCACCCGGCCGGTCATTCCGGCGCCCACCACACCGGCCAGCCGGCCTTCGCGTATGTAGTAGGCGAGGAACTTGCGGCCGTCGTCGCTGAGGATCCGGATCTCGTCGGAGGCGCGGGGGGTACCCAGCGCCTGGATCTTGAGGTCGTACTGGTCGCTCCAGAAGTACGGCACCTGCGGCATGCTCGGTGGCTCGACTCCCAGCAGCGCGCAGGTCAGCAACTTGGCCTGTTCGCCCGCATTGGTCCAGTGCTCGATCCGGCGATGCTCGCCGGTCGGGGTGCGCCAGGCCGCGACATCGCCCACCGCCCAGATCCCGGGCACACTGGTGCGCCCGGCCTCGTCGGCGAATACGCCGCCACCGGCCGCGGGTTCGGCCAGCTCGATCCCGGAATCGGCCAGCCAATCGGTGACCGGCCGGGACCCGATCCCGGCGACGACCAGCTGCGCCGCAACTTCCGAACCGTCGGCGAGCCGGGCACCGCGGACCCGGCTGTCCGGATCGGACAGCAGAGTGTCGACACCGATTCCGCAGCGCAGGTCGACCCCTTCGGCACGGTGCAGCCTGGCCACCAGTTCGCCGACTTCCGCGCCGAGCACACCGGCCAACGGGGCCGGCTGCGGTTCCACCAGCACCACGGACAGCCCCTCCGCGCGGAGGCTGGCGGCGAGTTCACAGCCGATGAACCCGGCACCGATGATCAGCGCCTGCTCGGCGGCGCGCGCGCCCGCGCGGATGGCCACGGCGTCGTCGTGGCTGCGCAGCACGTGGACGCCGGTGACATCCTCGGTGCCGGGTAGCCGGCGCGGGGTCAGACCGGTGGCGATCACGAGATGTTCGTATTCCACCGCCGAACCGTCGGCCAGTCGCACCTTCTTGGCGGCGGTGTCCACGCCGACGGCCGCGGTGTTCAAGCGGAGATCGATATCCTTCTCACCGTAGAACTCCTCGGGGCGCAACGGGGTGGAGTCGATTTCGCCGCGTACGAACTGTTTGGACAGCGGCGGGCGGTCGTAGGGCGCATGCGCCTCGTCCCCGATGACCACCAACTCCCCGCCGTACCCGGCCCGGCGCAGTTCCTCGGCGGTGCGCAGCCCGGCCAGGCCGGCACCGGCTATCACGATCGGCGCGGACATACCGAACTCCCTCCCGCGGCCCGCTCGCGCCGCGCCCTGAAACAGGTTCTCGAAATTGTGTAGCCCACCCTAACTTGGGCAGCGTGGTGGAGGCCAGCGACAGCTTTCGCATCGTTTCGCCGCGCAATCGTGTCCATTGCGATATCGACCGGCTGCTCTGGGGCAGCTATACCGAGGTCAGGCCCTGTCAACGGACCTGTTTCCACTTTCAGGAGGCCATTATGTTCACCGAAAGCCGGACCCAGGATTTCCTGGCCGTCGTACTCGGAGCCTTCACCGCCCTCTCGCCGATCTGGGTCGCCACCAATGATCGAGCCGTCTGGACGATGATCGTGCTCGGGGTGCTCATCGCGCTGACCGGGCTCGCCCAGATGTACCGGCCGTCGATGGCGGCCACGGATTACGCCATGGGCCTGTTCGGCGCGCTGCTTTTCCTCGCGCCCTGGGTCATGGACTACACCGCGTACAACGGCGCCGCGTGGACGTCGTGGGTGGTCGGCATCGTCACCGTGGTACTCGCGGTCGCGGCACTACCGGCCGTCGCGGGACGAATGCACCGAGCGGCACCGCACCACTGATCCCGCACCACCGATCCGCGCAGTGGTCGTTCCACCCACCGGCCGTACCACCGGGTGGGTGGACGACTACGGTTTCGATCCCTGCGCCCAGCCTATGAGTCGCGCTGCCGTTGATACGGTGGCGCACCGGCCGTCTTACGAGTGGGCGCGCCGTGCTGTATCCGAAACAGTGATCGCCGCCGTCGAATCGGAGAGTCGAATCGGAGAATCGTGCGGACTGCTGCGCGATCGGTCGAATCCACCGACGGAACTGCGCACGGACGGAATGCGCTGAGCCGGCGCAACTCGGCGCGCTACCCGCCCGGCCGGCGCGTAGATGCGCCCGTGCTCACCACGCCCTCGGTCGACCACACGTGTCGTGTCCAGGGGCACCGACTAGACGCATTTGCGCCATCGACATCCAAGGGAAACCCGGCCGGGGACAGCGATTTGCGTCCTATTCGCCCAGCCACCGAACCGTTCCGCGCCGATGCGCGGACATCCCGTCGTCGAAGCACGTCAGCGCGGCGTGTCCGGAAAGCGACGAGCCCGGGGCCCGGCGATTCGCGATCACGACACCGGTGTAATCCTCGTCACCCCGGATGCCTCACGGGAAGATGAGGAGCTTCGCGCACTAGAACGAAGCCCACCCGGGTGGGTAAGAATGAGCGCATGGATGCCGAAAATGCCAGCCTCGGAGACGAACGCCGCGCCCGCCCGGAGGAGTACGGGCGCGGGCAGCTCAACTCCGAGTCGAGGGGCTTCGCCGGCTTCGGATCCAACGGATTCGATTCGGCGGAGGGGTCGAACGGCGCCACGAACCGGCCCGAGTCCGTTCCGGACCGCGGCTACACGTGGACTCCCGCACCACCGTCCACCCCGCACCAGAACCCGCAGAACACCGGCGGTTCAGCTGCTCTCGACCCGTTCGCCGCGTGGGACACCTCGGGTGTCATCGGCGACGTGCCGGGGGGCCTGACGATGAGCCCGGGGGAACACGAGCCGAATTCCCGTTTCACCACACCACCGGCCGACGGCCCCCCGTATATACCGGATGACTCTCCCGGAACAGCCGCCCTGCACACCCGCTCGGTGGCGACAAGCGGATCGCATCAGACCCCGGGCCAGGCGGATTCCGCGGCAATGCCGCGTATTTCCCAGTCCGGCGACCCGTCGCCCGCACTGTCGTCGTCATCGCGGATCCCCATGCCGACGGCCTACCAGCCGGATACGCAGCGCCCCGACGAGCGGACCGTACCGTCCGGCGACCCGGCTCAGTTGTCCGGCGCGGCAACCACCCAACTACCCACCGCCGAACAGAACGAGGCCGGCGCATCGGGTATGCCGTTGCCGCCGTCCGGTGACCCCGCCGGCTATCGCTCCGCACCCGCCGAAACCGATTCTTTCGGTGGCTCGTCCGCGGATACCGGGTCCCTGCCCAGCTGGCTCAGCTCGATCGGCGAGGAACCGGTACCGCAGGCCCTCGAAAGTGGTGGCCGGCGCCGCAAACCGGCGCTGACCGAACCGGCCGAACCCGACTCCGGCCAGTTCAATCCGTTCGAAGACCAGCACCGCCCCGAAGAATCCGGCGCTCGCGACCCCTATGAGCTGCCCGCCGCCGCGAACGATTCCGCCGACGGGCCCGATCCGGCCCGGCTGTCGCTGCCCACCCGTTCTCCGCGCGGGCCGGCCCCGGCGCCGGAAAGTGCCACGGAGGACGATTCCGCCCCGCCCGCGCTGCCGGCCCGCCGCCTGCCCCGGTCCGCGGCCCGGCACGCCCCCGCCGAAATCGAGGACGTACCCGCCCAGAACCCGGCCACCTCGGAAGCCGGCGCAGCCGGGGAACTTCCGGCTCCGCGCCGGATGCCACGGTCCGCCTCCCGGTACAAGCCGGACAGCGAACGCTCCGCGGGCCTGGAACCGGATTCCGCCGGGTTCCGTGCCGCAGAGCCGGTGGCCGATACCGATGCCGGCGACCGGAGCAGCGACTCCCCGCCGGAAATCGAAACGCCGCCGCGTCTCGCACCACCCGCGGAGAGCACGCCGATACTCGATCGACTGCTCGACCCGGAACCGGCGCACAGCACCGAATCCGACGACGATTCCGCCCCGGTCTCCGAAATCCTCACCCGGATCCTGGAATCCGAACAGGAGACCCCCGGATCCCGGCATTCCGAGCCGAGCTCCGCACCCGCACCGGAGACCGCCGAAGCAGCGGCCGATCCACAGCCCATCCCGCGCCGCGCGACCTCTTCACCCCTGACTCTGGTGCCCGACGAACCCGCGCCGGAAGCGCATACCGGCGGCGACGAATCGCGCCCACCGCTGGAAACCCGCCGCTCCCGGCGCGCTCGCGAAGCCGCGGAGGCCACACCGGTCCCGTCGGCCGACCGGCCGGAGCCGATCGTGGCCGAACTCACCACACCGGCGCTCATCGAGCCGGAGCACGGTCCCGTACCCGCGGACTCCGCATCCCGGCACAGCCGCAGCGAGGAAGGCGCGGATATCGATATCCACCTCATCATGCGTTTGCTCACCGCAAGCGATGATCTCGAAGTACTCGCCGGGCAGGCCGAAGCCGGCGAGGTTTCGGCGGCCGAGGTCGCCCGGGCAGCCCGGGAAGCCCGCTCCGCGGTTCTATCGGCGGTAACCGCCTGGTACGGCGGGCCCGCCCAGATGGTCAAGTTCGCCAACGCACTGCTGCAGGCCGCTCGCGAATCCTGAAGCGGCGAACTGCTGACGTCGGCCGGGCCCTGCGCCACTGCCGTCGGCCGAACTGCGCGCGCCCGGCCCGGCCCCTACGGCGTGGTCACGGCTCCCGGACCCGGCCCCGCCGGCGGTCGGCTCGCGCCCGCGGCTGTCCGGAATCGGCGCGCGAGCCGGTGACAGGCGGCCACCAGTTCCGGGGGTTGCACATCGGTGAGGTCGGTGTCGAAGGTGGCGAGCAGTCCGGCGATCCCGGCCCACGACCACGCGCCGACGGTGAGGCGGCAATGTCCGGGGTCGAGGTGTTCGACAACCGATCCGCCGGGCGCCCAGCGTGCGACCGTCTCGGCCGGAAGACCCAGCCGCGCGCTCCCGGTGCACTCCCACACGGCGGGCGTATCGCCGCGGTCGTAGGTGGTCATGACCAGGTGGGCGACATCGCCGCCGGGCAGTTCTCGCGGAGTGAACCCAATTCCCGTGGGCGCGTGCAGATGGAGGCGATCGAGCCGGTGCACGCTCCAGGCATCGTCGGCGTGGTCGTATCCCACCAGGTACCACCGGCCGGCCCAGACCACCAGATGATGGGGCTCGATCCGCCGGGCCGGGGTGAAGCCCGCCGTACCGGGAACCGGACGGCTGCCGTCGGGGCCGAGTGTTTCTACGAGGAGCATCTCGTGCCGGCGGACCGCACTTCCCGCGACCTGTAGCGCCGCCGCATCGATGGGGGGCGCCGGAAACTCCCAGAAGTTCTGCAATCTGGTGAGCCGCAGCGCTTCCGCCGCCGCCCGTAGCCTGGCCGGCATCACCTGCTCGAGGGCGTCCAGCGCCCGCGCGGCATCATCGCCGAGACCCGACACGGTATGCGGCGCGGTTTGCAGGGCCACCGCCACGGCCAGCGCCTGGTCGCTGTCGAACAGCAGTGGTGGCAGCGTATGCCCGGATCCCAGGCGGTATCCCCCGGCCGGGCCGCGCAGCGATACGACCGGATAGCCGAGCCCGCGCAGCGTGTCGATATCCCGCCGGACAGTTCGCTCACTCACCTCCAGCCGGCCGGCGAGCTCACCGAGCGACCAGCTG
Source organism: Nocardia carnea (assembly GCF_029868855.1). Lineage (GTDB taxonomy): Bacteria > Actinomycetota > Actinomycetes > Mycobacteriales > Mycobacteriaceae > Nocardia > Nocardia carnea_A. Next base: position 6,536 of record NZ_JARWOV010000129.1, read on the forward strand.
TGCCGGGCGGCGAGCAGCGACAGCAGGCGCAATGCGCGCCGGGAAGTTTCGGCCACCGGCCCAAAGTAGTGGACATTCGGCGGCCACTACCGATGGCACTGTCGGTGCCCGGAGGCAATTCACCACGATCCGGGAGACCGATAGTGCGCATCATCATCGTCGGAGGCGGAATCGGCGGCCTGGCATTGGCCGCCGGGCTACGCCGGCACCGATTCGAGGTCTCGGTCTTCGACCGCGATCTCGATATCACACAGACCGGGGGCTACCACATCACGCTCGACGGCCGGGCGCAGGCGGCGCTCCGGGAACTCGTCGCGCCGGAGATATTCGAACGGCTGCTCGGTTCGTCCTCGGCGTTACGGTTACGAACTCGCGACGCCTTCTGGGACCGGCGCGGCCGCCTGCTGGGTCACGGACCGCGGCTCGACGACAACCCGGGCGTCGACATCGACCGGGTCACCTTGCGAACGATTCTGGCCGACGCGGCCGGCGAATGCCTGCGCCTGGGTGCGCCCGTCACCGATATCGCCCGCACGGCCACCGGCGCACCGCAGGCGCGGCTCGCCGACGGATCGACGGTCACAGGCGATCTGCTGATCGGCGCGGACGGCGCCCACTCGCTGGTCGCTCGCCGGCTGGCGGGCCGCCCGACGAACGAACCGACCGGAATCATCGGCTTCTCCGGCCGGACCACCGCCGGCGACCTCGGCACAGCGGAGCGCCGGCGGCTCGGACCGCGCTCGAGCATGGTGCTCGGACCACGCACCACGGCCCTGTACATAGGTTTCCTCGACCCGATCGGCAATGCCGTCCTGGACACGCCCCGTCCCAAGGAAGCGATCACGACCGGACCCACCTACATCTGGGGCGCCATGTTCGCCGAATCCGCCGCAACCGATTCGATGCGCAAGCTGGGCGGCACGGAGCTGCGGTCCACACTGCTCACCACGTTCGAGCGCGCAGGCTGGCGCCGGTCCGCACTCGAAGTCGTCGGACGCGCCGATCCCGGCAGTATCGCGGCATTCCGGTTCAATGCCGCTTCGACCCGGGCGGCGGATCTCGCTCCGTGGCCCGCCGGTTCGATGACCGCGCTCGGTGATGCGGTCCACGCGACCCCGCCCACCGCGGGTATGGGGGCAGGAGCCGCCATCCGGGATGCCGCCGACCTGGCCACCAACCTGCGCGCGGTCGCAGCCGGCACGGTCACCTTGCCGGTTGCCGTGAGCCGGTTCGAGGCGGATATGCGGGTACGTGGCAGCGAGGTACTGGTCGCGGCCATGCGCACCGTGCGCTTGATGCGCGCCACCGGTTCCCCGCTCGGCGCGGGCGCCACCACCGCTACCGCCTCGGTGTTGGCCGCCGCCCAGCTGCTCGGACGCAGAAAGTTCTCCTGACCGGCCATCGGGGAGTTTCCGAGCAGCGCGCCGGAACGCTCGGGTCAGGAGCCCGCGAAGGTTTTCCGGTAGGCGGACGGCGACATCCCGAGCCCACGCCGCATATGGTGACGCAGATTGTCCGGGGTGCCGAGCCCGGACAATTCGGCCACGGCCTCGATCGGAAGATCCGCGGATTCCAGCAGCTCCCGGGCCCGGTCGATACGGCGATCGCGCAGCCAGGCACCGGGTGAGAGTCCCGTCTCCGCCCGGAACCGGCGGCTGAAGGTGCGCGAACTCATCCGCGCGTGCGCGGCCAGCACCGTCACGCTGAGCGGTTCGCTCAGATGGTCCAGCGCCCAGGCGCGGGTGGCCGCGGTGCTGCGCTCGTCGTGGTCGGGCACATGATGCTCGATGAACTGCGCCTGCCCACCTTCCCGCCAGGGTGGCACCACGCAGTGCCGCGCGACCCGATTGGCGGCGACGGCTCCGTGGTCGCGCCGGATCATATACAGGCACAAGTCGATACCGGCGGCCAGTCCGGCGGAACTCAGCAGGTTGCCCTCGTCCACGAAGAGCACGGTCTCGTCCAGTTCCACCGCCGGGAACAGCTGCCGGAAATCGTCCGCGTACCGCCAGTGGGTGGTCGCCCGATGCCCGTCGAACAGGCCCGCCGCGGCGAGAACGAAGGCCCCCGTGCAGATGGACACGATTCGCGCACTCGCCGGGACCACAGCCAGCGCGGCGGCCACCTCGGCTGTGAGTTCTCCCGCGTGACGCGCCGACGGATACTTCGTCCCCGGCACGATGACCGTATCGGCGGCGGCGAGTACATCGGCGCCGCTCTCCGCAACTATCGAATAGCCGGAGGTCGCCCGGACGGGTCCCGGCCGCAGCGCGCAGGTCACGACTTCGTAGAGCGGGTCACCCGCCTCGTCGACGGCCTGACCGAAGACCAGCGGCGGGATGGTCGCGTCGAATCCGACCACGGGTTCCAGCAGCAGTACGGCGACCGTATGCCGCCCCGGCACGGCGGCCACGACGCCATTGGCATGATTTTCACGCATATTGTCGATTCTGCCACTGGTTCCGGGGCCGCCCGTCCCGAATGCTGGGTCATCGTGAGGACAGAAAGCTCTACCGTCGCGACCCGCGCCTCGCGACTGCATTTCGCCTGGATCGTCGCCGGCGTGAGTTTCGTGGCGATCCTGGGCGCCGCGGGATTCCGCGCGGTCCCCAGCGTTTTCATGAACCCGCTGCACACCGAATTCGGCTGGTCGCATGCGACCGTCGGTGCTGCCATGTCGGTGAATATGGTGCTGTTCGGGGTCACCGCACCGTTCGCCGCCGCGCTCATGGATCGATTCGGGGTCCGCCCGATTCTCGCCGGGGCCCTCGTGCTGATCGCGACCGGAACCGGCCTGGGCCTTTTCATGACCGCCTCCTGGCAGCTGATCCTGCTGTGGGGCGTGCTCGTCGGCCTCGGAACCGGCTCCATCTCCATGGGTTTCGTGGCCACGGTCTCGACCCGCTGGTTCGTCGCCCGACGCGGGCTGGTCACCGGAGTGCTCACCGCGGCGAGCGCCACCGGCCAGCTCGTCTTCCTGCCCGTGGTCGCCGGCGTGACCGACCGATTCGGCTGGCGCTGGGCCTCGATCATCGTGACCTTCGCGGCCCTCGCGGTGATTCCGCTGGTGCTGCTGTTCATCCGCGACCGCCCGAGCGATATCGGTACCACCGCCTACGGCAGCTCCGCGGGCGCCGAGGACGAAACACTGCCCAACGGCAGCTTCGGTGCGGCCGCGAGCGGATTGATCCAGGGCATGCGGGTGCGCGCTTTCTGGCTGCTCGCCGGCAGTTTCGCAATTTGCGGGATGACGACGAACGGCCTCATCGGCACGCATTTCATACCGGCCGCGCACGACCACGGTATGCCGACCACAGTGGCCGCCGCACTGCTGGCGACGGTCGGTATCTTCGACGTCCTCGGAACGGTTTTCTCCGGCTGGCTCACCGACCGCGTGGACGCCCGCGTCCTGCTGGTGATCTACTATCTCGGCCGCGGTGTCTCCCTGCTCGCGCTCCCCGCGCTGCTCTCCCCACGAGCCGAACCCAGTATGTGGGTTTTCATCATCTTCTACGGCCTCGACTGGGTCGCCACCGTGCCTCCCACGATCGCCATCTGCCGGCACTGGTTCCGCGCTGCCACCCCGATCGTGTTCGGCTGGGTATTCGCCGCACACCAGCTCGGCGCCGCCGTAGCCGCGTTCGGCGCCGGTTATGTCCGCGACGCCGACGGTTCCTACGACCTCGCCTTCTACGTCGCCGCCGGTCTGTGCGCGGTCGCCGCACTCATGTGCGGCGCTATCCGGCTGCCGGACCCGCCCGCGGCGAAGGCGCAGCAGGGCGGTTCCCCGTATCCCCGGGACGGTAGCGCCGTCACAGACGACGGCGCTACCGCACTCGATCAGCCGATACCCGGCCGTCGATATGCAACGGAGGCCGGAACCGGCTCATAGCTGTCGAAGACCATGGCGAAACTCGCCCGCCCCTTGGTCTTCGACCGCAGCGCGCCGATATAGCCGAACGTCTCCGCCAGCGGGACCAGCGCTTCGACCATCGTCGAACCGCTTCGTTCGGTGGTCGAACGAATCCGGCCCCGCCGCGAGTTCAGGTCGGCCAGTACCGCGCCGAGGTGTTCGCCGGGTGTGCTGACCTCGGCTCGCATCACCGGTTCCAGCAGAACCGGACCGGCCTGCGCCAACGCCTGACGGACCGCGTCGGCGGCCGCGATGCGGAAGGCGAGTTCCGAGGAGTCCCGGCTGTGGGCGGCACCGTCGAGCAGCACCACCCGGACGCCCAGCACCGGGTATCCGGCCACCACACCGCAGTCGAGCGCGTCCTGGGCGCCGGCGTCGACCGCGGGCAGATACTCCTTCGGCACCCGGCCGCCGATAACCCGGGATTCGAATTCGTAGGTCGCCTCCGCGCCCGCTGCCAGTGGTTCCACCACCAGCACCACCTTGGCGTACTGCCCCGACCCGCCGTTCTGCTTCCGGTGGGTGTGTTCCACCCGGAAACCGCGGGTGATGGTCTCGCGGTACGCGACATGGGGTTCACCCAGTGCCACCGCGACCCCGAACTCGGTCCGCAATCGCTGCGCCACCACCTCGAGGTGCAGTTCACCCATACCACCGAGCACGGTTTGACCGGTCTCCGGATCCTTCCGCACGGTGAGGCTCGGATCCTCCGCGGCCAGTGTCTGCACCGCGGTACTCAACCGCTGCTGGTCCTGCCGGGTCGCCGGCTCCACCGCTACCGATACGACGGGTTCGGGAAAAGCCATCGACTCCAGCACGACCGGGTTGCCGGGATCGCACAGGGTGTCACCGGTGGTGGTGTCCTTCAGTCCGATCACCGCGCAGATATCGCCGGCCTCGGCGCGGTCCAGCGTCTGCTCGGTATCGGCGTGCATCCGGAACAGCTTGTTCAACCGCTCCTTTCTCCCAATGGTCGAGTTCAGCACCACCGCACCGGGTTCCAGGCCACCGGAATACACCCGCACGTAGGTGAGCCTGCCGAAGAACGGGTGCGCGGATACCTTGAAGGCCAAGGCGGACAGCGGTTCGTCGGCGCCGGCGTACCGTCGCACCGTTTGTCCGCCGGGGTCGGGTGACCAGCCGGTCACACCCGCGGTATCCGCCGGGGAAGGCAGATAGTCGACCACTGCATCCAGCAGCGGTTGCACTCCGATATTCCCGAGCGCGGAACCACACAGCACGGGACAGCACTCCCCGCGCAGTGTCAGTTGCCGCACCGCGTCCTTGATCTCGCGCACGGTGAATTCCTCCCCGGCAATGAATTTCTCCAGTAGGAATTCGTCGGTTTCGGCGAGAGCTTCCAGAAGTTCCCGCCGGTACCGCACAGCGATATCCGTCAGTTCGGCGGGGACATCGCCTTCGGCGTACGTCGCACCGTGTGTATCGGCGTCGTTCCAGGTCACCGCCCGCATCCCGACGAGATCCACCACTCCCGTGAATCCGCCCTCACTTCCGATCGGCAGTTGCAGTACCGGGGCCCGCACCCCGAGGCGTTCGCCGATGCTGCGCACGGTGGCCTCGAAATCGGCGCCCACCTTGTCCATCTTGTTGACGAAGCAGATCCGCGGCACGCCGTACCGGTCGGCCTGCCGCCATACCTGCTCCGACTGCGGTTCCACGCCTTCCTTGGCGTCGAATACCGCTATCGCACCGTCCAGGACCCGCAGCGACCGCTCGACTTCGACGGTGAAATCGACATGGCCCGGTGTGTCCAGAATCGTGATGCGGTGCTCGTTCCAGGTGCAGGTGGTGGCCGCCGCGGAGATGGTGATACCGCGTTCCCGTTCCTGCGCCGTCGAATCCATCACCGCGCTGCCGTCGTGCACTTCGCCGAGTTTGTGGGTGACACCGGTGTAGAACAGTATTCGCTCGGTGACGGTGGTCTTACCGGCGTCGATATGCGCCATGATCCCGATATTCCGGGTGCGGGCCGGTTCGTCGCGCTTTCGCATGGTTGTCCCTATTCATCAATGGGTTTCGCCGACAGGGCGACACTCGCCATCGATGCGTTCCGCGTCCGGCACGAGCGTCAGGCGGCAGGCCTGCGCTCTCCCACGCCACCTACCGCCGCTGCGGATGCTCCGGAACCATGTCTGTATACCTACCCGACCGACCGAGCCACCGTCGACCGAATTACCGAACGAACGCGAACAGCCAGTTCCCCGAGAGGATGATCAGTTGAGCCACGCCTTCAGCACACCACAGACTTTCCAGGAACCGTCTTCTTCGACAAGGTCGTAGTCGAGAGATTTGATGGGTGTCGAGGTACCTTTCGTCATCAGCTCTACGGTGAAGCTCCCCTGATCGCTGCCCGGGGGTACGTCGAGGTTCGTGATCGTCCTCGTCGCATAGGCGGAATCCGGCAGCTCCACGGCTCCGGAGGATCCCAACTTCTCGGCCGATTCGAGTGTCGCGACATCCGCCGAGCAGATCAGCCCTTTGTCGGTGCCGTCGCGGTCCACGAACTGCTGAGCCACAGCACGTGCGTCGCCGGGATCGCTGCCGGCGGTACTGCCGCCCTCGGAGTCATCGCTCCCGGGTTTCTCGGACTCACCGTTCTCGGGATCCTCGGGGACACCATTCCCCGGAGCCTCGGAATCACTGTCGCCGGGCTCCGATGCCTCCAGGATGCCGCAGACCTTCCAGTCGCCGTCTTCTCGGACAAGGTCGTACTCCACGGTCCGGCTGTGGCTCTGCGTACCGACCGTCACGTCCGTCTCGACAGTGAAGGTTCCCCGGTCGCTGCCTTCGGGAACATCGACGCCGACCAACTCGCTCGTCGCGGCCGAATCGTCCGGCATCGTGACGGGCGCGGTGGGTTGGGGCGCCGATTCCCCGGCTTTCTCGATCTTCGCCAGATCCGAGGCGCAGATGATTTCATCGTTCTCGCCTGCACCGTCCACGAATTGCTGTGCAACAGTGCGCGGATCCCCGGCTCCGCCGCCGGATACCAGGAAATATCCCCCGGCACCGAGGCCGATCACCAGCACGAGTACGACGAGCGTCACCAGGGCCACGGTCCCGCGGCGCTGGCCGGGCTGCTGTGGGTACGGCACGCCGGGTGGCGGTGCGTAATACCCCCCGGCCTGCGGGGGGTACGGTAGCTGCCCGTACCCGGACTGCACAGCCGGCGGCGGATATTGCTGTGGGCCAGGGGCATACGACTGCTGTCCGGCCCCTTGCCATCCCGGCTGCGGTTGCTCCCCGGACGACTGCGGCGGAAACCCACCGGGCTGGTCGCCGGCACCCGGATATTGCGGGTTCGTCATCTTTCTCGTCCTGCCTTCTTCGTCCCGGGCCACTCGCACCTGAACCGCCCTCGGCCCGGTGCGGCTCCGATACACCACCGGCCGGAACCACTGAGCGGTGGCAGTCGCAACTGGCTACCGATGTGGGCACGAAACGGACCACACCCGCCCTCAACGAATCCTGTCGACTCGGCCGACTGCGAAAACGACAGTGGCCACTGCGCATATCGGTGTCACTTACTGGTGGCCCGACTCCGTTCGATGTTGCACAACCGCAAGTTCGACCGCACTCGCCACCTGACCTGCCACCATAACCGGCCGACCTCGACGAATTCACACTCGTGGAACACATTTGATGCTCCCTTGACAGCCCGGCCGGACAGATCGGAGAGTTTCGGCACCCGCGTTGTCCCGTGGTCTCGCGCCTGGCCGAATTCGTCCGGCCGCCGTCTCGGCGGTACCGGACAGGAGGGATATCGTGAGCCCGGAAGCGCAGGGTGAGCCGGGACCTACCCATCCGGAAGCATTCTTCACCGGCGGGATGCGTTTCGAATACCCGGACGGCCGCATCGTGGTCGGTGAGATACAAGGATGATCCGGTGGCCCCGGATCCATACCCGGGACCGGCTTCATCGCGCACGTCGATATGTATTCGATCGTGGCCTTGGATCGATTTCCGGCGGGGATCCCCGCGATGAAGGCGTGTGCCACTCGCCTCTACCGCGAATGGGATCCGCGCGGCACGGTCACCGGGGTGACCGTCGTCGACCGGACCGGCCGATGGCGGTCGGCGCTCCGCCGGACGCGCCACGATCCTGCATCTCGGCTGGGACAGCTGAGCCCGCCTTCACCAACCGGGGCAACCGGAACGTTTATCAGCCGGTCACCTGGGGCGGAATCGGATCGATCGGCCCGGGCGGTGACTGCGGGAAGAGCGCGTAACGCACATCCGCCCGGCCGGTAGGGTTCGCGTTGGGGTCGCCGGGGTTCAGCCACCTGAATGTTACGGTGATCTGCCCCGGAGCGTCGCTACCGGCGACAGAGACGAATGCCTCCGGATCCTCGGTAGCCGTGTTCCCGTACTTGAAGTGGTCGAAGAGCAGGATATGCCTGGGCGAGCTACCCGTCGCTCCGACCGGGTCGACCTGCACCCAGTTCAGTGTGCAGTCGATGGACGAACCGCTGCCCGTCACTTGCCACGGCACATCCGGGAAAGCCTGCGGCAGTCGGCTGACGGCATCGTCCACTCGGTCGGCAGGGACAGCGGCACACGGTTCCGGCGTGGCGCCGATGGTGCCGGCACCGGCCGTCGTGGCGGCGAACGCGAGTGAGAGGGCAGCAGCAGCTGTACGTATCAAAACGAGCTCCTTCGATCGACACCGGACACCTTTGACATCGGCTCAGAAGTTCCAGCGTTATCGCGGCCACGCACGCACTCACGCCGATTCCGGGCGGGCGGGAAATATGGACACTATCTCGGCTACCCCGATGATTTTCGGGTGAATCCGTCGTCGATTCCAATGGGCATACCGACAGACAGGAGTTCAGGTATGACGAGTACCTTTCGATCCGGCATGACCTCGGTGCGTGCGAACGGCGTGGATCTGGGGTTCGAGAGCTTCGGCCGCGAGAACGATCCGCTGATCCTGCTGGCCGGCGGGACAACGATGCTGTCCTGGCCCGACGCGCTGTGCGAGCGGCTCGCCTCGGGCGGGCGGCGCGTGGTCCGCTACGACCTGCGTGATTCCGGCGCGTCGACGACCCGCGATCCGGAGAATCCGGCCTACAACCTGCGGGATCTCGCTGCCGATGCGGCCGCGCTGGTCGAGGTACTCGGCGCCGGCACCGCCCTTCTCGGTGGAGTCGGTGTCGGCGGCATGGTCGCCCAGGTCGCCGCGCTGGACCACCCGGACGTGTTCTCCGCGCTGACCCTTGTCGGCACTCGGCCGGTGGCTCCGGGCCCGGTCGACGAGGATCTGCCGGACCACGATCCGGCCCTCATGAGCACGCTGTTCTCCCGCACACAACCGGACTGGACCGACCGGGACGCGGTCGCCGCGTTCGCCGCCGAGGGCGCCGGGCCGATGGGCAACGATGCACAGCAGGCACGGGCGACGGCGGCCCGGATCTGGGACCGGACGCCGTCCAACGATCCCGCGGTACACCAGGCGAACCAGCTCGGGATGGTGTTCTCCCGGATCGACTGTGCCCCACGCTGGCGCGAGCGGCTCGGTGGGCTCGACGTGCCCACGCTCGTGGTGCACGGCCGCGCCGACCCGTTCTTCCCGGTCGGTAACGGCGAGGTCCTCGCCGCCGAAATCCCCGGGGCGCGACTACTCGTCCTCGACGATATGGGTACCGCCCTGCGGCCCGGCGCGGCCGACCGGGTCGCTGCCGCCATGCTCGCCCTGTAACCACCCGGACGGCGGGGACTATTCGAGATCGAAGCGTGCCACAAGCGGAATCTCCGCGGTGAAATGAAGAACGGCGCCGCTCCTTTTCGGAGCGACGCCGTTCCCAGCGATTCAGCGAATCACTTGATGATCTTCGTAACCCGACCGGCGCCGACGGTACGGCCACCCTCGCGGATCGCGAAACGCAGACCCTCGTCCATGGCGACCGGCTGGATCAGCTTC
>NZ_JARWOV010000130.1 GCF_029868855.1 Nocardia carnea
CCCGGCCTCAGCCGCGACGACGGGATGCCGGTGGGGCTGCACATCATGGCGCCCGCACTGGCCGACGACGGGTTGTACCGGGTCGGCGCCGCCTACGAGGCGGCGCGCGGGCCGATCGCCTGATTCGTCGGCGCGCCCACGGTTCGTGGTCGTCAGCGGCGCGGGCGGTGATCCTTTCCGGGGCACCGCCCGCGGTGTATCCGGCGCCCTTCGGATAAACCGGGGTCGCTCGGTGGTTCTGCGGGCGAAGCCCGGATTTGCGGGTGCCGGTGCCGAGTCCGGCCCGCAGGTCGGCGAGCGGTGCCGGGTATCGGTCGCGCGAATCGGGATCGTGCGCGACCCGGCAGCCAGGCAGCTCGCCTCGGGGCGTCGGTATCTCTGGGCCCGGCCGCGGCGGGTCGCTTCCCACCTGTTCCGTGCGTCGGTCCGCGTCGGTGTGGCTCAGCCCCGTGTGAGGTGGCTGTATGAGGGGGCGTGGTGACTCGCGCCGTGCGTGCGACCCACACGTGAGGGGTGACTCAGGCCGTGTGCCTGCGTTCGGCTTCGCGTTCCACCGCGGTGGTCATACCGGGGAAACCGCGCCGGAAACCGCGGCCGAACAGCAGCCCCACCAGGGGGGCCAGCCACCCGGCGAGTTCGAAATGCGATTCATAGCGGGTGCGGTCGTCGCCGAGGGGAGTCAGCTTATGGAAGCGGTTGCTGCGTAGCGCGCCGAGCGGGAGCGGTTTCATGGAATAGCCGAACTCCCGGCCCGGGGTGACGGTGTGGATGAATTCGCGCATGGGGATCGGCAGCGGCATCAGCTGCTGCACCCGCATATCGATCGGCGCACCCACGGTCAGGTCCGCGCGGCAGCGGCCGATGAAGGGATTCCAGTCGCTGTACCGGTCGAAATCGGTGAGGACCGACCACACCACCTCGGCCGGGGCGTCCACTTCGACCACATCGTCCACAACAAGCACGCCCCCAAACTAGAACGTGTTATAGACGGGGTCAACCGGCGGCGCGGCCCGGCCGGACGGGCGACCTCCTGGGCGCCGGGAGCCGCGGTAGCTGCGGCAGCGGTACGGGGTCCACCGGCAGTCGTATCAGGCCGGGCAGGACGAACCGCGGCCGGCGCCGCGCGGTCCGCGCCGACGCCACGATACGGCCGGGATGCGCCGGTAGGCCGAGGCGATCGCCGACCCCGACGACGCCCGGGCGGCGGACCCGCCGATGCAACCGCCGCACACCCAGCACCAGCCCGGCGACAGCGGTCAGCCCGAGTGCGACCAGGCGCAGCAGCCACGGCTGGGTCGGGTGCTCGGTGGCGGCCTGGGTAGCCGCCTGCGTGAAGGTTTCCACCACCGGCACTCCGTAGTGCTGGCGGCGGGAATTCAGCTCCACCGCGGTGGTCGCGACCGAGGCGAGGGTTTCGCAGCGGGTCCGCACCATCGGTTCGGTATGCGCGTCACAGGCCTGGTGCAGCCGCACGCCCAGGGTGCGGTCCAGTTCCTGCCGGGCCCACGGGCCGAGGGGGGCGCCGACGCTGTCGGCGTAGCGGAGCAGGTCGTAACCCAGATCGTGGGCCATACATGCGGTCTCGAATTCCGGCGGTAGCTCCAGCGGTGACGAACAGTCGCCGTCCGGTGCCACCAGCACACCCTGCCGCAGGACCGGTTCATAGCCGGAATAGGTCGCGAAATCGCGCGGTATGGCCGCCGCGGCAGCCGCACCCGGATCGTTCGAGGTCAGACCTACCACCGCCAGTCCGGTGGGGCCCGTGATCGAACCGTCGAAGCCGACGGCGTCGGAGGCGGGAGCGGACACCGCCGTGATCGCCAGACTGAGCAGAGCGGCGCCGGCGAGCGCGGGCGGCGATATCCGCCGCAGCCGGTGCCGTTTCCGGCGCCGGTGATCGTCACTGGGTGAAGCCATGGTGGGACACCTTAAGGGCAGAACCTGTGTGTTTCCGAACGGCACCGTAGGTGGTGCCGGCCGGTGCGGGCACGGCGGCGCGCCCGCATCCGGCGGGCAAACCCCGCGCACCGCGGTCCGGCGCTATCCGCAGCCGGGTAGTGCGGTGCCCTGATCCACGTTGTAGCGGTGACCGTGCCCGGGAGGCGCGGACAAGGCTCCCAGTAGGTCGGCGGTGGTCTGGACGAAACTCACCACCGGCAGCCAGCCAGGGGTCGGGGCATCCCGACGAGCGCCGGTCAGGTCCGGCGGCCGCCACAGCAGGTCAGGTGACCAGTGCACGACCGGGTCGGAGGTATTGGCCAGGATCGCCGTCCGTGCCCCGGGTTCCTGCCCGCCGCCGCCCGGCATACCCGCCCACAGCACCGAACACGCCCGGCGGTTCTGGTCGGCCGCCCCGGCGAACACCGCGCTACCACCGAGCGCGCCCAGGCTCTGCCCGTACAGGTACAGGCGCGGCGGGTCCGGCAAGGTCGCGGCATGTTGTTCGACGGCCGTGAACAACGCGCGGGCGGAGGCCGCGGCCGAATCCCGGCCGAGGACGAACGTCGCCCAGCTCGGCAGGTGCGAATACTGCAGGGCCGCCACCGCGAAATCGGTGCCGAACCGGGCCCCGAACCCGTGCAGTGCCCGCGCGTCCACCCACCCCGACCCGGTGGGTACGGCCACCACCAGATGCGAACGGTCGAATCCGCCGGCCCGGTCGAGCTCCCGGACGGCCAGCTCGGCCCGGGCCGCCAGATCGGGCGCCGACCGCAACCCGACATACACCCGCACGGCCCCGGCCGGGCCGTTCGTCACGAACCGCTGCCCCTCCCGGCCCAGCGAGTTCCAGGTCACCAAGGAATCGGCGCTACCGGATCGAGTCGTCGCCACCGGCTGCACGAGGCCGGAAGCGGCGCCACCGCCACTCGCCGCGGCGATCCCCGGAACCCCGAAGAAAGCCACCGGCAGTGAGGTGACCACCGCCATCGCCACTCCGCGGAACCAGCCGACCCGCCGCAGCAACCGGCCGGCACCGGAACCGGCAGCCACCAGGACGATGGTGAGCACCAGCGACCCGGCCGCCCAGAAGGACCAGTACTCCGGTCCGGTGCGCGCCACCCCCATGGCGTCGCGAAGTGCGTTCTGCCATGAGACCGCATGCGCTACCGAGGCCACGACACCGACAACGGTGGCGGCGAATATCAGGTGCCGCACGGCAGGCACACCGGACCAGCCGTCGGCAGGTGCCCGTCCCGGACGGTCGATATGCCCGCTGATCGGGTGCTCGGCGGGTGCCGGGGATGAGCCGTCGGTGAGCAGGGCGGCAGACATGCCTGCGGTGCGGCTGCCGGATTTCCGGCGACGCAGGCGTCGGCCCGGGTCGCTGCGTCGGCGACGGGAGTACTGGGACCCGAGGATTCGGGCGATACCGAGCAGCGTGACGACCAGCACAGAGGTGAGGACGGCCTGGGCGGCAGCAGTGCGGGGGATCAACCCCGGGGCCAGCGACAACATCGTGCCCGTGGCCACCGCGAAGGTGACGCCGACCGGGAAACCGTGGCGTGACAGTCGGCGCGAAGCGCCGGGAGCGGTCTCACCGGATGGCCCGGGGCGGATTGCGGGAGCCGCTACTCCGGTACCGGCCCGGTCGAAGGGCCGTAGGAGAAAAAGCGCCGGCGCCCAGAGAGGCTGGGCCGCCGCGGCCGGGTAGAGGTGTTTCATGCGAACTCCTGCCGGAACGGGATCACCGAGAACGCGGCGTCCGGGGAAATTGCCGGCGACGTGCGCAACCGCCGCGAACTCTTCGACTTCCGTGTAGGGCCGCCGGCGGATTCGGCCGGCGGTCCGAGTACGGCCGGGCCGCCGGGATGCCTGCCGCCCGCTCGGTTACGGGACCCGATGAGCTCGAACAGTTCGCGCAGTGCCGGACGCCCGAACCGGCCGCTCGCGCAGGTATGCCAGGTCAGCAGCATGGCGAAGGCGGCCATTACCAGCGCGAACGCCCGCGGCAGCCAGGTTGTGGCCGTCTCGGCGAACGAGAAGTGCTCGACCACCGGCACCCCGTAACCCTGCCGCCGCGAATTGAGGTCCACCGCCGTCGCCGCGATCCCGGCCATGGCGGTGCAGCCGGTGCGGGCGAGCGGGTCGGCGCGGTTCCGGCACGCCGACAGCATCCGGTCGGCGAGTGCGCGATCGAGATCGCGGCGGGCCCACCCGCCGAGCGGATGACCGGTGTGCTGGGCGTAGCGGAGCAGGTCGTAGCCGAGGTCGTGCGCTTTGCAGGCGGTGTCGAACTCCGGCGGCAGCGGTACCGGTGACGAGCACGAGCCGGCCGGGGCGACCAGTATTCCGTCGACGACCGCCGGGCGGTATCCGGTGACGGCGCCGAAATCGCCGGGCAGCTCCGGTGCGGCCGCGGTGTCGGTCAGTGCGCGGACAGCGGCCGCGGACGCGGTGGTGTCGTCCGGCGGGCCGGCGGCGTCGGCCGTGGGTACCGCGAGCAGTGATACCGCGGCGGCGACTCCCGCGACGGCGAACGCGGCGGGCCGGCGGCGCACCGGTGTCCGGCGGCGCGCGGCAGTGTTCGAGACAACCATGGCCGTGACGTTATGAATCGATAACGGTCGCGGCCGTCCCGCTCGAGAGGGGTTTCGGGCCCGGCCCGCGCGGGGAGGGCGGGCCGGGGTCTACCCCGGCTGTACGGGCCGCAATTCACCCCACGGTATGAGGTGGATCCAGGCGGCGGTTCGTAGTGTCGGTGCCATGATGGAGTTCAGTGCCGCGCAACCGGCAGCGAAGTCACCGCCTCTCCGGAGCCGGTTCGCCCGCCTCGGGCCCCGGTGGTGGGTGGATGCGGGCACCGTCTTCGTGGTGCTGGTGTTGTTCTCGGTCGCCTGGCCCACCCTGCACGTGACCCATGACGTGCCGTGGTCGATCGCTCCCCTCATCGCGGCTTTCGCCGCCCTGCCGGTACTGCTCATCCGCCGGAACGCGCCACTGGGCTGGGCCGTCTCCGCCGGTTCGGCGCTGTTCATCGCGCTGGCCGTACCGAACGAGCCCGGCGAGGCCCTGCCGTTCCAGGTGGTGCATATCGTCGCCCTCTACTTCCTGGTCTTCGGGGTGGCGTTGCGGTCGCCGCCGCCGCTGGTGGCGGTGGTGTGGGCGGCGACCTCGCTGCTGCTGGGCGCGGCACTCGCCGAAGAAGGGGTCGGCGCCGATCCGTGGGCCTGGCCGGTTTCCCTGGCCGCGACCGTATTCGTCGCGGTCCTGCTGCGGTCGCTGATCCGCTCGCGCTCCGAGCTGAACAGGCAGACCGAAGTCAGCGAACTCGAACGCGCGCGACGCACCATCCTGGAGGAGAAAGCGCGGATCGCCCGCGATCTGCACGATGTGGTCGCACACCATATGTCGCTGGTGGTCGTGCAGGCGCAGACGGCCCCGTACCGGGTGAGCGGTGTGAACGAGGCGGCGCGCGCCGAATTCGAATCGATCGGCGCCACCGCCCGGGAAGCGCTCAACGAGATCCGCGGCCTGCTCGGTGTGCTGCGCAGCGACGGTCAGCTCGCCGAGCACACGCCGCAGCCCACCGCGGCCGATCTGGAAGCGCTGTTCCACTCCGCCACCAGGGCCGGAGTAGACCTCACCTGGTCGGTCGAGGGCTCACTCGCGGCGATACCCGACACCGTGGGCTCCGCGCTGTACCGGATTGTGCAGGAATCGCTGGCGAATGCGGGCCGGCACGCACCCGGCGCTCCGGTCCGGATCGGGATCGACTGTGCCGAGACCGTCACGCTCACTGTGGTGAACGGCCCGGGCACCGGTCCCGCCGCCGCCGGAACCGGCGGGCACGGAATTCCCGGTATGCAGGCGCGCGCCCTGGCGGTCGGTGGCCGGGTGACCGCGGAACCGACAGCCGAGGGTGGGTTCCGGGTCAGTGCGCTGCTGCCCCGCACCGTCGCTGTGGATCTGTCCGCGCCGCCCGTCGCGCACGGTATGCCCGCCTGATCCGAACCAGCTGCGCCCCCCGCGGCGGCGCCGTGGACACAGCAAATAAACAGAGCGCGGGGCAAAAACCGTGTTTATACCCGCCGATAACGCCAATGTACCGCACGGGTTAGTGGGGGTTCTGGCCGCGCAACCCCATATCAGTGT
>NZ_JARWOV010000131.1 GCF_029868855.1 Nocardia carnea
CCCCCCCCCCCCCCAAACCCGCCGGGGGGGGGCGGGCGGGGGGCCCCCCCCCCCCCCCCGGATGGGCTTGACAGCCGGAGTATCGTTAAACGGCCGTTTTTGCTCGCTCGGAAGCTTCGGCCAGGAATTCCAGGCTCAGCGGGTTGTACTCTTCGGCCTTTTCGTGCTGCGGCCAATGCCCGCACGTGGGATACAGCTGCAACCGCGCGCCGGGGATATCGGCGGCGAGCTTTTCGGCCTCGGGCACATCCCCGAAGGGATTCTCGTGGCCCCATACCACCAGGGTCGGCGCCGTGATCCGGGCCAGCCGATCCGGACGCAGCAGATTGCGCTGCCGGATCTCCATGTTCTGCAGCGACAGCAGGTTGCCGATATTGGCGACGAAATCCGGCTCGTGGTAGATCCGGTGCCGGACCTGCACCAGCTCTTCGGTGGCATCGGCGGCATCGTGCATGAGCAACCGCAACCGGGCGCGGGTCAGCTCGATATCGTCGCTTTGCACCGCTTTGGTCGTGGACGTGCGGATACGCTCCATGACCTCCGGGTTCGCCACAGTGCCGCCCGCCGCGAGCAGTTGCAGCGAGAGCACCCGTTCGGGGCGATCACTGGCCAGATACGCCGCGACCCAGCCACCGAGTGATTCGCCGACCAGATGCACCTTGTCCAGCCCCACCGCGTCGAGGTAGTCGAGCAGGTGCTGTACATAGCGCGGAATCTCGTACGGACGATCGGGCTTACCCGTGTAGCCGTGGCCGAGCATATCGATGGCGTGGCATTCGTACCGGGCGGCATGCGGGACGATATTGCGGGCGAATGCTTCGAGATGCCCGCTGGTGCCGTGCAGGAATATCACCGCTTCGGCCCCGCTTCCCGCTTGCAACGCGCGGGTGGGAATACCGGCTGCGTCGACGGTTTTCAGCGCGAAATCCACGCCGGTCAGTTCGTTCCAGATGGTCATATCGAATCCTTGTCGGTGAAAGGTGAGAATCGGGTGCCCGGCGCGGTATTCGTCACCGGATGGCGGGCCGCCGCGCAGGATCCAGGACGGTGACGCCCATTCCGGTGAGCCATTCCGGGACGGCTTCGTAGGCCAGCCGCTCCCCCGGGACATAGTCGAGCATCGCGGCCATCATCAGCCAGGTCCGCAATTCCTGCGCCCCGTTGCCGGCCGCTTCCTCGAGTTCGGCGGTGCTGTATCCGGCGAGTTCGGCGGCCTTGCCGAGGGTGAACAGTTCGAGGACCCGGTTGTCGAATTCCGGCGAAATCGCGGCTTCGGCGGCGCGGATTATCTGCCGCCGCCGTACGTCGTAATCGGCCCAGTTCTCCCGGCCGTCGAGCCATGCGCGCACCATGAAGTCCTCGTCGTCACCGTGCGGGTCCCGCCAGTCCGGCCAGGGCAGCCGGTGCGACAGCCCACCGGAGGCGATCACCACGACGCGGCTGCCCGCCGGGTAGGCGGCCACGGCCTCCCGCAGCGCGACCGCGAATTCGGCACATCGTTCGAAGGTCGGTAGCGGCGGCGCGAAAACATTCACCACCAGCGGCACGATCGGGACGTCCAAGCCCGCCAGCAGGTACTGGATGGCGTGTGACTGACCGTGGTCGATCTGCAGCCGCGCCGAGAACGCCGGATCGAACCGGCCGCCCTCGACAAGGGAATCGGCCAGATGGCGGGCCATCCCGATATCGACCTGCTGCGGCCCCTTCGGGGTACCCGACTCACCGCTGGCAATGCATTCGCCGACCCCCAGTGTGAACGGCGGGATGAGATCGAGCCAGAAACCGCGGAAGTGGTTGGATCCCAGTAGGATCACCACATCCGGTCGGGCGGCGGCGATCCGGTCCCGGGCCGCGTACAGTCCGTCGCGGAAGCGTTCCGCTTCGGCTTTGTGGGTGGTCTGCTCCCAGTGGGTGTTCATCAGCGTGCTGTGCGACGCGCCCACCCCCAGCACGATATCCGCCATCAGTCGATACCTACTTCCTCGAGTGTGCGGGTCGCCGTATCCACGGCCACCCGCACGAGATACCGGGTGAACTGTTCGGCCGCCCGCAGATCCACGGTGTTCATTCCGCGGGCGAAATCCACCTCGAAGGGCGCGTCGGCCACCTTCGGCATGCCCACCCGGACGGTCGGTATCCCCCGGCCGCGCAGGATATTGGCGTCCGTCGCGCCACTGGCATCGCGAACCTCGAGATGTGGCTGCCCCGTCAGCGCCTCCCAGGCATCGACTGCACTGCGGCACAGCCACATTCGTGGATCGGATGATTCGCCGGGGATCGCCAGGATCTGTTCGACATCGATACGCGCGTCCAGCTCGCCGGCGATCGCCCGCACCGCGGCCAGTAGTTCCCGTTTGGCGGCGGTCGGTGTCGTCCGGGGGCTCAGCCGCAGGTCCACCATCATATGGACCTGTTCCGGCGTGAACGAGGCCGTACGCGGCCACCCGCCGCGAATATTGGCGACCATGCCCTGCGGGCACACCAGCCCGTCCTGATGCGCCTGCGAGTAGCTCGGGAACCACTGTTCCAGCCGCGCCGCCACGGCACCGGCGAGCGCGACCGGGTTGCGATAGGGCAGCCGGTGCCGTGATCCGACATAGGTGTGGCTGCCGTGTACGACTATCTCGAACCAGGTCAGGCCGACCTCCTCCCACGAGACGGTCCATCCGGGCTTGGCGATGAGCGCGAAATCCGCCCACACTCCCTGCTCCAGCAGAAACGAGCAGCCGACGCCTTGGCCGGTGTTACGCCGCGAACTGCCGCCGTCCGGCCGGGCGTTCGTGGGCATCCCGCCGGCACCGAACGCGGCGATCAGGTCACCGGTCAGCGGTACCCCGGCCGTGTGTATCGCTTCGGCGGCCGCCATGACGCACGCGGCGTGCCCCTTCGGGTTCGAGGCGCCGAGCCCGGTGACATAGTCGCCGTCCACCAGTGCCCGCGCCGTCATATCCGAGCGGAGGGTATCGCCCGCCCAGGGCAGGTCCTCCTGCTCGGTCCCGCTCGTCACGGTGTCGATCGGGGCATAGAGCATCAGGTCCGGGCCGGTACCGTCACCGGATACGCGGGCCCACGAATTGGCCTGCCGGTCGTCGAGGTCCATCGTGTGGGCCTCGATACCGGCGCCGGCGAACACCTGGGTGATATGCCGCGCCAGCGGTGCTTCGTCGCCCGTGGGGCTGGCGATATCGACCAATCCGGTGACCAGTTCCCGCAGGCGTGCGTAATCCAGAGCAGCCCAGGCCCGTTCGGTCCAGGAGCGGCGTTGTTCGTCGAGTCCGGCGAGTGGGTCGGCCACGGCCGTCATTGCGGGCTGACCTGATGAATCTGGGTGTTGTTCCGCGCGGCCAGAAAACGCCAGGCCTTCGGTGCGCCGACGGCCAGCAGGATACCGGCCGCGATGCCGGCAAAGATTCTGCGCATGAGCTCCTCCTTCGCTACTCGGTCTCCGCAGTGGCCGGAGCACTGGGTTGTGGCGCACCGTTCGTCGCCGCGGTGCCGGATTTCGTTGCCGCCGTGTCACTTGCGGCCGACCTCCGCCCCCGGACGGGCCGTTGCGGCTTCACCGGTTGATGAGCCACGGCGGCCGCGATCTTGTCGGCGTACTCCGCTTCGGCGAGATTTCGCCAGGCGGTGAGCGAGATATCCGGCCGGTAGAGCTTCTCCGGAGGCGCGTCGGTGACGCTCACCATCCATTCGTCCTGGCCGGAGAACTGACCGTGGAACAGCCAGCGGATGGCACCCAGGTATTTCGCGTAGAACCCCAGCTTGCGCACCCCGGTCACGAAATTGACCATCAACCCGACGTAGTTGTGCCGTTCGTCGTCCACCGGAACGTAGAACTCGTAGTGGATGAAGTTCGGGTACGCGATACGCAGGACACCGGGCATCGCCAGGGAGGCGAAGCCGGGAAAGTTCTGCGCTTCGATCACCGGGTCGGTCCGTAACCCGGCTCCCACATTCCCGATCTGGGAAATCTGTGTCTCGTCCGGCTTCTTCTTCCACCAGCGCTTGTTGGTCCAGGTGCCGACGCCGGGGAAGTCGGCCTCCCAGTGCACCTCGTCCTGGACGCGGTAGATCCAGCGGCCCTCGGGCACGATCCGGGTGATATTCCACGTCGGCATGGGTTTGAACAGCCGCCACAGCGATGTGCGGTGCAGGTATTTCGCGTGCCCCTCATCGAACCCGTTCTCGCACGCGAAACGCCAATTGCCCCGGCGCGGCTGGATCCGGCCGCCCACGATGCCCTCGTTCTCCACCAGTTCCCGGGGCAGCTGCTCGTCGATCGGTGGCGCCGGTTCGTTCCCGATCGGGATGTACACCCACACCAGACCCAGCCGTTCGGCCACCGGGTAGGTCTGCACCGCGAGCTTTCCGCAGACCTTCGAATCGGGCCCGTCGGTGATGACGGCGGCGAGTTGGCCGTCGGTCAGCCGGAAGGTCCAGCCGTGGTAAGGGCAGCTGACGGTACCCGGGAACTGCTGATCCCCCTCCGACAGCGGCACCCCACGATGCGGGCACCGGTCGTGCAGGGCATAGGCGGTTCCGTTGTCCCGGATCAGCGCCAGCTTCTCACCGCAGATCGTATGGCTCGTGGGCGTCCCGGTGATGTGATTCGACCACGTCACCGGATACCAGTACCCGCGGTAGCCGCTGCCCGCCTGGTCGTAGTACGGCCAGGCCGTCCAGTCCTGCCGGCCCGCCGCCCGTGCGCGCTCCGGGAGCGTGGGCCGGGTGGCCGGTGCCTCGACACCAGTCATATGGGTTCAGTTCCTCTCGATGCGAGATCGTCCGGTGGCACCGATCTTCGGCCCGGCGGCGGCGGCACCCAATGGATCGGGTTCGCTCAGCAGACCGGAGGCCCGGCGGCGACCACGGCGCGACCGATCGCGCAGACGGTTCCCGCCTCGTCATGCTCCTCGAAATGGAGGGTCACCATGCCGTCCTCGGCCTCTCCGACCACACCGGTGACGATCAAGGTCGCACCGACGGCCGCCGGTGCCCGGTTCTGCCAGCTCACCGAGCGCACAGCGGCCGGGTCTCCGGCATACCGGGCCGCCGCGCGGAAGAAGAGCGTGCCGTGCAGCTGCGCCATCACCACCGGCTCGTCGAGACCCTCGGCGCGCGCGGCGAGGGTGTCGTAGTGGATGCGGTGGGCGTTGTGGGTGGCGGCACCGAACCGCTGTATGCGAATCGGATCGGTCTGCAGCCGAACGGGTTCGACGATATCGCCGGCCCGGGGCGGGCGGATCTCCTTCATCGGACGATGAATCCTTCCGTCACCGACAGCAGGTGCCCGGCAGTGGCCGCGTAGTAGGCCTTGCCGACGGTGATCAGCACGAAACGCGTGCTGCCCCGGCCTTTCCAATCGACCCGTTCGACAATGCGGCGCACCTCGATGTTCTCGCACAGCGGCGTCGCGCGGCGGAAATCGATACGCTGCCCGCCGGCCATCAGCCGGACTGCCAGACCGGCCGTCCCGGGAACCTCGTCGGCGAACATGCCGTCGGGCCGGTATTCCTCGTCGCGTGCGCCCTCGGGTCCGCGCAACCGGCTCGGCAGATACAGCGGATGCACCGCGAACGCCGGGTGCCGCGGATCGAGGTAACGCGTATCGTCCTCCCCGCAGGCTCGCGCGAAGGCAATCGCCTCCGCGGCTCGCACCCGGCCCAACTCCCGTTTCGCCACGGCACCGAGTAGCGCCGTGGCCCGTGCGTGCACGGTTTCCAGATCATCTGTCATGGACCGACGCTAGGAATCCCGGGGCCCGGCGGCCAACAGGCCCGGACCGTCCAGCGGACCGCGAACCTTTGGCTGAGCGCCGCTATGCGGTCGAGTGTTCCCATGGCATCTCGACCGAACAGCTTGTACGCCACCGCGGCCGGTGTGAAATTCCATTACCACGACATGGGTGCCGGTTCACCCACGCTCTTCCTGCACGGCGGCGGTCCCGGCTGCACCGCCTGGTCGGACTTCGGGCCGGTCGCGGAACTGTTCGCCGGAGACCGCCGGGCACTGCTCGTGGACCTGCTGCAGTACGGCAAATCGGATAAATGCACGATCACCGGTCCGATGTGGGATTTCCATGCCGCGAAAATGGTGGCCCTGCTCGACGAACTGGGTATCGACCGCGCGGATTTCGTCTGTAATTCGTGGGGCGGCACCATCGCGCTCAACCTTGCGGCCAAATACCCCGAGCGGGTCCGCACCCTGGTGATCACGGGCAGTATGCCGGTGTTCTACGGCCCTCTCGCACCGCTGCCCGAGGCCGGGCGTCGCGGCCGCAATGCCCGCGACGTGTACTACGGCGGCGAAGGCCCGACCCGGGAGAAGATGCGCCGGCTCATCACCGGACTCGAATGGTTCGACGGCAGCCGGCTGCCCGAGGAAACCCTCGAGATGCGGTATCAGCAGAGCCTGGACCCCGGGGAAACCGCTCTGGCCGCGCGATCGGACAATCCACGCGGCGACTGGCAGGACCTGTCGGCCGAACTCGGGATGATCCAGGCGCCCGTACTTTTCGCGTGGGGTATGCACGATGCGTTTCTCACGCCCGACTACCCGCTGATGCTCGCCCGGATGGTGCCGCGCGGCCATCTCTACGTCATGGACCGGGCCTCGCACCACCTGCAGGAAGAACGCCCGTACGACTACTACAGCGTGGTGACCGGTTTCCTGAACCAGCAGCATCCGTGATCGCGGGCCGTGAGACCACGGTCGCGCGAACGCCTGCATACCACAATCGGATTCGCCTCGTCCTGACTCTCGGCGCGCTCACCGCGCTGGGTCCGTTCACGGTGGATATGTACCTGCCCGCGCTGCCGGTGATCGCCGCCGATCTGGCGACCAGCGACGCCACGATCCAGCTCACCCTCACCGCGACCCTTATCGGGCTGGCGCTGGGCCAGCTCGTCATCGGTCCACTGTCCGACGTCTACGGCCGGCGCCGGCCGTTGATCGCCGGGTCGGCCGTCCACGTCGCGGCCTCGGTGGCGTGTTACTTCGCCCCCTCGGTCGCGGTACTCGCGGGCTTACGCACGCTCCAGGGTGTCGGTGCCGCGGCCACCGCGGTCATCGCCATGGCGGTGGTCCGCGACCTGTTCACCGGCCGGGAGGCGGCGGTCGTACTGTCCCGGCTGATGCTCGTGATGGGGGTGGCGCCGGTGCTGGCCCCCTCGATCGGCGGCCTGCTCATCTCCGTGGTCTCCTGGCACGGGGTGTTTCTTGCCCTCGCCGGGCTCGGTGTGGTGATGGTGTTGCTCGGCTGCCGGTCCCTGCCGGAAACCCTCCCACCGGCCGCGCGGGCCCGGCGTGGGACCGCCTCGCTGTTCCGGGCCTACGGCGTCCTCGGCCGGGACCGCGTCTTCGTGCTGCTGGTACTGGTCTGCGGGCTCGTCAGGGCGGTGCTGTGGGCATATATCGCCGGGTCGGCGTTCGTTCTCCAGCACCAATTCGAGTTGAGCCCCCAGCTGTACGGTTTCGCCTTCGCGGTCGGCGCCGTGGCACTGATCGGCGCATCGCAACTGAATGTGCTGTTGCTCGGCCGCTGGTCACCCGATCTCATCTGCCTGGTGTCGCTGCTGATGAGCGTGCTCACCGGCGCTGTCTTCGTCGTTGTGTCCGCAACGGATACCGGCGGGCTGGCGGGTTTCGCCATTCCGCTGATGGTGTTGCTGGGTGCCACCGGGCTCACGATGCCGAACTCCGTCGCCGCGGCGCTGTCCCGGCACGGCTCGGTGGCCGGGTCCGCGGCCGCGGTGGTCGGTTTCACCCAGTTCGGCGCCGCCGCGGTCGCCGCGCCCGTAGTCGGGCTGCTGGGCAACTCCGCCCGCGCGATCGCCATCGTCATGACCGCCGCCGCGACCCTCGCCCTCGCCGGGTTCCTCGCCGCACGCGCCGGCCGGGCCCGCGAACACCCGATCGGCGAGCGCCGGCCGGCCGGTCGCGGTCAGGAGTGAACCGGCGCCGCCGAGCGCTGCCGCAGCGTGCTTCTCGCTCTACCATCGGCGTCGAACCGATTCGACAGCCGCGGCGAGGCCGAGCGGGAGGGGAACATGGTGTCGGAGACCTCCGCTGCCGGTGAGCCGGGAGGATTGCGGCGCAGCCTGGGGCTGACCGATGCCGTGGTGATCGGGCTCGGCGCCATGCTCGGGGCCGGAATCTTCGCGGCCCTGGCCCCGGCGGCGCGGGCCGCGGGTCCGGGCTTGCTCCTCGGGCTGGCCGTGGCCGCGGTGGTGGCCTACTGCAATGCCACCTCATCTGCCCGGTTGGCCGCGCGATACCCGGCGTCCGGCGGCACCTACGTGTACGGGCGGGAACGGCTCGGGGAGTTCTGGGGATATCTGGCGGGCTGGTGTTTCGTCGTCGGCAAAACCGCGTCGTGCGCGGCGATGGCGTTGACGGTCGGCGCCTACGCCTGGCCCGAATATGCGCATGCCGTCGCCGCCGGTGCGGTGGTCGCGCTGACCGCGGTGAACTATCGCGGGGTCCAGAAGTCGGCGCTGGTGACCCGGGTGATCGTGGCGATCGTGCTGGCCGTACTCGCCGCAGTGGTCGTCGCGGCGGGCTTCGGTGACGGGCCGGCCCCGGAGCCGGGTTCCGGCCCCGAGATCTCCGCGGGTGGAGTCCTACAGGCAGCAGGTCTGCTGTTCTTCGCGTTCGCCGGGTACGCGCGGATCGCCACACTCGGCGAGGAAGTGCGCGACCCCGCCCGCACCATCCCCCGCGCGATCCCGCTCGCCCTGGGCATCACCGTGGTCGTGTACGCGCTCGTCGCCGCCGCGGCGCTGCGGACACTGGGCCCGGACGGGCTGGCGACGGCGACGGCTCCGCTGTCGGATGTGGTGGAAGCGGCGGGCGCCGGTTGGCTCGTACCGATGGTGCGCGTGGGCGCGGTCGTCGCCGCGCTGGGGTCGCTGCTGGCGTTGATCCTCGGGGTCTCCCGGACCACGCTGGCGATGGCCCGGGACCGGCATCTGCCGCATGCCCTCGCGGCGGTGCATCCGCGTTTCGCGGTGCCGCATCGCGCCGAGCTGGCTGTGGGAGCGGTGGTGGCTATCACCGCCGCGACCGTCGATATCACCGCGGCGATCGGGTTCTCCTCGTTCGGGGTGCTGGTGTACTACGCGATCGCCAATGTCTGCGCCTGGACACTGGCACCGTCCGAAGGGCGGCCCCGACGGCTGATCCCGGTGGTCGGCGGGACAGGTTGTCTGCTCCTGGCCTTCGGCCTGCCCGCACAGTCGGTGGTGACGGGGACACTTGTGCTCGCCCTGGGTGCCCTCGTCTACGCCGCGCACCGGAGGCCGGGTTCGACCGGCACGCCGGGCCCGGATCCAGGGTCCTGAAACGGTTTCCAGCCCCGGTTACCGGAGATCGGAGTGCCCGTCGCTCCGCGCCGCCGAGCGCGAATGCACCGGAGCGCGAATGTCGCTGCGCCGGCCTACGTGACCGCGGCGCGACCTCTCACGGCGTGTACTGCGACCCTACCGTGATGCCGGAGGCGGAAATTGACTGTTCCTTGTCTGGTATCCGGGTCCGCACCGGCGAACACTGAGTCCGTGCGCGAATGACGTCACTGTTCAGCCGATCAGAGGAAACGTTATGACTGCCAGACTCACCAAGATTTTCGCCGCGAGCACCATAGCCCTTGCTCTGGGCGTAATCGCAGCGCCCGCCGCATCCGCCCAGCCCGTCATCCCGGGATTGGGGTCGGTTGAAATCTGCGTTCCAGTAGGTAGCGCCGAGGTCTGCGTCTGACTCGCGGGCAACAACATCACGAATCCCCGCACCATCGCCGCGATGCAGGCACGCGGTGCGAAACGAGCAGGCCGAGATTGTGCGGCCTGCTCATTTCACGTTCCGGTCCCCGGGGGATCGGGCATTGCCACCACACAGCAGTCATAGCTAAGATCAATCGGTCCGACCGGTCGGGATCTGCCAACTCGACAGAACGGAACTTCCATGAGGCCAACAGCGCGTCTCCAGCGCGTCGGCCCCCGACTTCTCGGCGCGACCGTCGGGGCCGCCGCCCTCTTCTTCGCCGCCGCTCCCGCGGCCGCTCTCCCCGGGACCCTCAACCGGGTCCAGACCGACAACGGCCCGAACCCGCAGGTCGAACTGCACAGTTACTGTGCGGCGCCCGGACAGGTCGGGCATCTGGCCGACGGCACCACCGTCTACTGTTCACCCGTTTCGGGCAGTGACACCTTCGCCTGGTCGTACTACACCGAACCGCTGCCGATGGATCCGAACGGCATCGATTACGACTGCGACAGCGCGAGTTGCACCTATCCCGACGGCTCCCAGGTACCGGTCGAGCAGCGCTGCGGTATGCAGTGCGGTGAGCCGCCCACACCAGGTGACGTGCAGAACCACCTGAACACCCCCCGCCGCTGAGCACGGTCCCGGCTACCGACCGTTGCCGCTTCGACGGGGGGGGGGGGGGGGGGCCGGGGGCGGCCGCGCCCCCCCCGCCCCGCCGCGGGGGGGGGGCGCCGCGGGGGCCGCGCGCCCGCGGCCCGCCCCTGCGCCTCGAAGCGGCAACGGTCGGTAGCCGGGACCGTGCTCAGCGGCGGGGGGTGTTCAGGTGGTTCTGCACGTCACCTGGTG